>DVEF01000081.1 GCA_015295805.1 Geminocystis sp. M7585_C2015_104
ATGGTATAACCATATACACCAAGAGCTAAATAACCTCCTTTTCAGTGGCCTCAAGGGCAATACCTCGGCATCTTGTAAGCCATAACCCAAAACCCCACATTTCCTCATCCTATCTTCCGGCCGGTCGAACAAACCCCGGTTGGGCATTGACCCCATATGTGCTAAAATGCGCTTGTGCCTCTAATCCCAGGAAAGTGGTTGTCTCGTCATAGCCTCCAAGAGTTTCAATAGCAACTAAATCCTAACCCCCCCTAAATCCTAACCCCTAACCCCTATACCCCTATGACCTACCATCTAGAATTGTATCTGGAGGATTTGTATTTCAGCCAAAGACAAGAAAATCCGCCAATAACTGAGGCTCAATGGCAAAAATATCTGGAAAAATGGCTTAACAGTCTGGAATTGGACTTGGATGCCCAAAAAAACTATGAAATGACCCTTCGCCTTACTGACGACGAAGACATCCAGAATTTCAACTACCAGTTCAGAAATAAAAATCAACCCACTGATGTGTTATCCTTCGCCGCTTTGGAAACAGAATTCCCTCCGTTGGAATTAGACAGTGTTATCCTGGGGGATGTGATTATCTCTGTGGAAACCGCCTCCCGTCAAGCTCAACAACTGGGACACCCCCTCGAGGTAGAATTACTATGGTTGGCTAGTCATGGTTTATTACACCTACTAGGATGGGATCACCCGGATGAAAAATCCCTACAAGAAATGATAACCCTACAAGTCTCCCTCTTGGCTTCCATAGGCTATCATTACCCCTACTCTTAGGAGCTTGAATTACATAAAAAGTTACAGAAAATCCCCCGAAGACAAAGAAGAAGAGAAAAAATGGTCACAGCAAGGGCACAAACTGCTAAAATTCCGGCAGTCGGAGCTATAAAACCACTAAAAGGGGAAAAATGTCAAAGTTTCAACTGGCATCAATGTCGGAGATAGAGACAGTGGGAAAACGTCGTCTGGCATGGAAGGTAGCCAACAACTTGCTAGTGAGTTTCCAATACGCCTGGGAAGGGGTAAAATATGCCTTTTTGAGCCAGCGTAACTTCCGTATCCACACCTTTATGACTGCCATCGCCTTGGGTTTAGGTTTTTGTCTCCGGGTGACAGGAGTGGAAATGGCATTGATTGCCCTCACCTGTGCCTTGGTGTTAGTATTGGAACTATTAAACACGGCCATAGAGTCGGTGGTGGATTTAACAGTCAAGCAAACCTACCATGAATTAGCTAAAATAGCCAAGGATTGTGCGGCAGGCGCGGTATTAGTCGCCTCAATTGCCTCACTGATGGTGGCGGCTTTTATTTTGTTACCCCATGGGATAGACTTAATATTTTCATAGAGTCCAAATTAAGTCTAATTGAGGGAGAGGAGAAATAGCTTGATTCTCGTCATCGACAACTATGATAGTTTCACCTACAACCTAGTGCAGTATCTAGGTGAATTGGCTACTGACTATGCCGTAGCTGAAGACATCAGGGTATATCGTAATGATCAAATCAGTGTTAAGGAGGTGGAGAGTCTCAAACCCGACGCCATTGTCATTTCTCCCGGCCCCGGCAATCCTGATAGTGCCGGTATTTGTTTAGAATTAATAGAAAAACTAGGGCCAAAATGCCCAATTTTAGGCGTATGTCTTGGACACCAGGCCATAGGACAAGTTTATGGTGGTAAAATAGTGCCAGCACCAGTTTTGATGCATGGCAAAACCTCCTCCATTTACCACAATAACGCTGGTGTGTTTAAAAATTTACCTAACCCCCTCACCGCCACCCGCTATCATAGTCTCGTGGTAGATAGAGAAACCCTACCCCCTGTCCTAGAAATAACCGCCTGGACAGAGGACAATACTATCATGGGCCTCCGTCATACTCAATATCCTCATATACAGGGAGTACAATTCCACCCAGAAAGTATCCTAACAGATTCTGGGCTAAAATTATTAGGCAATTTCCTCAAACAGATAGACTAACTCACCATGAAACGCCGCGATTGGATTTTTTGCTTTGGCGGGGGGTTAGCCACAGTAATTCTCTGGAAGCATCTGCCTGCTGTTGCCCAAAATAACCCCCAAGAGGGTGTGACTATCCAATGGTTGGGCCATAGTGCATTCCTATTCACCAACTCCCAAGCCAGAATCCTAGTTAATCCCTTCAGCCGCATCGGCTGCACTGCTAAATATCCCCCCCCAAACCCTTCTGTAGATATAGTCATGATTAGTAGTCGTCTGTTGGATGAGGGGAGTGTCACCGATTTACCTGATAACCCTAAATTGATGTTTGAACCAGGAGTATACCAGGTAAAGGGCATAGAATTCCAAGGTATTAAAACCCTTCATGACAGGGAAAAAGGGCGCAGATTTGGCATCAATGTGGCTTGGCGATGGCGTCAAGGAGGATTAAACCTCTTACACCTAGGTGGTATTGCCTCTCCCATCGGTATTGAGGAAAAAATCCTCATGGGAAGTCCAGATGTTGTATTTATCCCGGTAGGAGGTACTGCTAAAACCTATAATGCCAAAGAAGCTATAGAAGCCATCAAAATCCTCACACCTAAAGTGGTATTCCCTACCCAGTATCTAACCGCCGCAGCCGATAAGAACAATTGTAACCTGGAGCCGGTAGACTCATTTTTGGCACTTGCTAAACAAGAGGGAATGGCTATAGGATTTATCAAAGGCAATCGTACCACCATCAGACCAAAAGATTTACCCCAAAAAGGCACTTTAATTCGTGTTTTCCAAGCCTTCTGACATTACATATCCACATGCTTATCCTAGTAACGGGCGCCGCCAATTCTGGTAAAAGTGAATGGGCAGAGTATCTTGCCAGTCAATCTCAACAGCCTGTACTCTATATAGCTACAGCACAAAAAATACCAGAAGACAAAGAATGGTCGCGAAAAATAGAGAAACATAGACAAAGAAGGCCAAAAGACTGGCAAACCCTCGAAATAACCCATGAAATAAGTAATGCCCTTCAAAATGCTCCCCCGCAAACCTGTGTCCTTATTGACTCCTTGGGAAACTGGGTTGCTAACCATCTAGAAATCCAAGAGGAAAATTGGGAAAGGATAGTAAAAGACTTCCTAACCACCCTAAGACGGCGTAGGGGAGAAACTATCCTGGTAGCAGAGGAAACCGGCTGGGGTGTCATACCTCCTTACCCGACAGGCAGAATTTTCCGCAGTCGCCTAGGAGAGTTGATTCAACAAGTGGGGAAACTCGCCAATACAGTATATCTCACAGTGGGCGGCTATGCAGTAGACATTACTAAAATCGGCCTCAGACTGCCATCTCAATGGCGTTAAACTTGCAATTTGTTCCGGAGATAATTAGGAGTTTCTTAGCCTTTTGATTTTTGTTTTTTCCTATTCTTTTTAGTAGCGGTTTTCAAAGTAGAATTATCCTGATAGATGGGGATAGTAAAATGGAAGGCACTGCCCTGATTTTTACCCTTGGATTCGGCCCAAATTTCGCCCCCCCAGGTGTTGACAATTTGCCTACAAATGGCTAAACCTAAACCGGTGCCCCCCTTAGACCGTCTCAAAGCGCCCTCTTCCTGATAAAATCGCTCAAAGACCTTATCTAACAATTCCGGTTCGATACCCCTGCCATTGTCGGCAACAGTCACCTCCAGGGTGTGCGAGTCTCTTTCCTTGACGCTAATAGTAACTATCCCGTTGCTGTTGGTAAACTTACAGGCATTGTCCAAAAGCTTGCTTAAAACCTCCACTAGCCACTCCCCATCAGCCTGTACTAGTGGCAGAGAGGAGTCAAAATCAGTGACGATCTGAGGGAGGGAATTGCCCCTGGCACGAGAGCGAATCTGGGATATGGACAAGTCAATACACTCCTGTAGGGAAAGAGGCTCAGGATGCCATTGAATATTACCACTTTCTAGCTGAGACAGGGTGAGAAAATCTTGAATCAGTTGCCGCATCCTCTCGGCATCATGAAGGGCAGTGCTTAACATCACCTGTTTTAACTCTTCAGACATGTCAGGCTCATTGGCAAGACTCTCTAAACAGACTTGAATAGTAGAAAGAGGTGTCCTCAACTCATGGCCGGTAATGGCAACTAAATTGGAGCGAGTGCGATCTAACGCCTCCAACTGCTCGTTTAACTCCTCCAAGTGGGCATAAGACTCCGCCTGAATGAGGGCCACTCCCACCTGGGTGGCAATGGTGTTAACCAGGGCAATGTCTTCCTGTTTCCAGTTAACAGGATTGCCTCTGCAGTGGTGTAGTTCTATCATCCCCAATAGTCTACCCCGGTAAAGAATGGGCACAATTAACCAGGAAACAATACAACAACTGTTCACCAAGGGCAATAACACCTTGGCATCGCCGCAAATACGAGCATCCGCCTTCACATCATCAATACTCACAGACTCCTTCTGGGCAACCACCTCCCGAAACAGAAGATTGTCCCTCAGGGGCCACAAATACCCCCTTACAGAAGTAACCCCCTCCCGAATAAACTCATGCTCGATTTCTGCCTCTGTGTCTTCCTCCTGACAACGGTAAATGAGACAACGACATACCCCAAAGCCCTCTCCCAACTTCTCCACACACAACCGCAAAATCTCGTCCGGATCCATGGAATGTCGTATGGCAGTGGTAACAGAGTTTAAAAGTCTTTCCTTCTTCTCCTTGGCTGCCAACTGACCATAGGCCTTCATCAGTTTATACTGGCCGGCCTGTAAATAGGTGATCAACCTCTGGACAAAGGGATCGGAATTGCCCTCTTGTTCTACACCCACTTCCTCCTCCTCCTCGAGACAGTAGGTAGCAATGGTTTTTTCCACCTTCTCAGACAACTGAGGGCGATAATAGAGGATACGCCGCAACAAAATCAATGCTGCCTTTCTACTCACCCTCTGTTCACAAGTCCAAATCCCCTCAAACCGGCGACTATTGTCCATTACCGCCTCAACGGCATCAATATAGGTCTTCTCACGACAGACCAAACAGCCAGTATAATGGGCAGTGAGCACCACTAAGTGCCATTCCTGGGCTAAAGGATCATCGGGAGAGAAAGCAATCTTCTCATAAACCTCTGAACTGTTGTCAAAATCACTCTCCGGGGCGGCCAAGACGTAGACATGAGAACACTTCTGCCCAATTTTCAAGTAACGATGAGCCTCCTGTTTATAGAACTTCTCCCTCTGGAAGCTGGCAATTACCAAGGCATCTCCTCCACCCGCCAAAACCTGGTCTTCCATGGCATGGGAGAGGGCAATTAATGAGGATTTGAAATACAGTTGTGGTCTCTTCTCCGGGAATAACTGTAATACCTCCTCAACAACCGAACCTAGATTGCTCATCGCCGCCTGAGTTGTGTTTTCTCTGATTATTACTCGTCTTTCTTCCCTTGCCACACTCTGCCGACATGCGGGACTGAAACTACCATCTATCCTATATCACTTCCGCCCGGCTCGCTGGAGTATTCCCTCCTTTTTATGTTAAGTTTTGTAACAAAGAGTTAAACCATCCGGGCTAGCCTATTGCTGTTATAATGGAAAATGTTTTTTTGGTAGAGCCGAGAAAAGGAGGCAAAAATGACTAGAATAACTTTAATGGGCACCAGACGGAAACAAAAGCGCACCTCTGGTTTCCGAGCCCGCATGAGGACAAAAAGTGGTAGAAGGGTAATTCAGGCACGTCGTCGCAAGGGCAGAAAAAGACTGGCAGTATAACAGTATACTCCTCCTTGTAAAAGCTGCCGCTAACGTGGGATTACCTTCTAAAAACCGACTTAAAAGACGTCAAGACTTTGAGGCTGTATACAAACAGGGCATACGCGTAGCAAGTCGTTATTTTGTCGTAAGGGCCCTCCCCGTAACTGCCAATACCTCCCCCCCACCACCTACCAAATTCGGCCTGTGTGTCAGCCGCCAGGTAAGCAAAAAGGCAGTAGTGCGCAACAAGATTAAAAGGCATCTACGTAATGCTCTCCGCAATCTCCTCCCCCTTTTTACCTCCCCCTGGCTAATAGTCATCATCGTAAAGCCAGAAGTGACTGAATGCAATTATGATAATTTTTTGAGAGAATTAGAGAAGTTATTTATCAAGGCAGGGATAATCCATGGGAATTAAAGAAGAGGTATTCTACGAAGGCGGCCCACACATCGGCGACTTAATTGTAAATATCTTGTTGGCCTTCACCGTCATCTTCTTGCCCCTCACCGTAGGCGCTATTGTCAGGGCTATATGGTTAAGGTACCGTATTACTAATCGTAGGATTTCTGTAACAGGGGGTTGGATGGGAAGAGACAGGACGGATATAATCTATGCGGAAATAGTAAAAGTGGTAAAGGTGCCACGGGGATTAGGTTTCTGGGGGGACATTGTAGTAACCCTGAAAGACAAGAGTCGTCTGGAAATGCGTTCTTTACCCCGTTTCCGGGAAATATATGACTACATCTGCCAAAGGGCGGCCGAAAAAACCGGCAAACCCATAGAAGCCATCGCTAAATAGTTAAGAATTGTTTACAATCAGAACAAAGTAAAAAGAGAAAAGAAAAAACAATGGATTTTGGCATCAGTTTCATCTCCACCAACATAATGTTGCCAATCCTAGACTTCTTTTATGGGATTGTGCCAAGTTACGGATTCGGCATAGTTGCCTTAACCCTGGTGGTAAGACTAGCAGTATATCCCCTTAGTGCAGGGCAAATCCGTAATATGAGAAGGATGCGGATTGCTCAACCCCTAATACGGGAAAGACAAGCAGAAATACAGCGAAAGTATAAAGATAATCCGCAAAAGCAACAGGAGGAAATGGCTAAACTCATGCAGGAGTTTGGCAATCC
Organism: Geminocystis sp. M7585_C2015_104; assembly: GCA_015295805.1. Classification (NCBI taxonomy): domain Bacteria; kingdom Bacillati; phylum Cyanobacteriota; class Cyanophyceae; order Chroococcales; family Geminocystaceae; genus Geminocystis; species Geminocystis sp. M7585_C2015_104. Next base: position 6,823 of record DVEF01000081.1, read on the forward strand.
CCTGGCCGGCTGTTTGCCCCTCCTGCTACAAATGCCTATCCTGTTTGCCCTGTTTGCCACTCTTAGAGGCTCACCCTTCGCCGACACCAACTATACCGTGGACATCCAGATTTTCCCCAGAGAACAAATTGAAAGAATACAACCCCAACCCTTTGCTACTAAACCCCAAAATCTGTTCGTCAGCCCCGGAGTGCACTATCCAGTAAGCGTTATACTCCCCGGGGGCAATAAACTGGTGGTAGGACAGACAGAAAAAATAGAACTGCAAACCCCCCAAGGCAAAACCCTAGACAGCATCCTAGCCTCTTACCCGGAATCCCACCTCACGCCCAGCTTTAAGGTACTGAAAGGACAAGAAAGAGTTAAAATAGACGAAGAGGGACAAATAACAGCCCTTACCCCGGGAGATGCTACAATTCAAGTAACAGTGCCCGGCATTGCCGCCAATGAAGGCTTCCTCTTTGTCAAAGCACTAGGAAAAGTGGGGGTGGTGAACGGAGATGGTAGCATTAACTGGGACATCCTGGCCATGGTCGTCTTCTTTGGTTTGAGCATTTATCTCAACCAGGAATTGGCCTCCGCCGGACAGGATACCCCCGAAAATGAACAACAGCAGACAGTAAACAAAATCACACCCATAATCTTCTCGGCCATGTTCCTTTTCTTCCCACTGCCGGCGGGGGTTTTGATGTATATTGTAATTGCTAATATCTTTCAGACCATCCAAACCCTCATCCTCATGCGGGAGCCTTTGCCGGAAAACCTACAAAAAATAGTCGCTGAGAGAGAAAAAGCCGCTAAGGCAAAACAACCTCTTCCTTTTGAGAAAAGGAAACTGAAAAAGAAGGAAAAAACTTCCTAGTATTGTTGTACTGTGTAATTGAGGTAAGGGAAAGAGTAGTTATGGAGGACAAAATCCAAAGGGGCAAAAAATGGTTAGAAACCGTCCTGGCTTTGATGGGTGTGCCCGCCAACGTTAATGTAAGTAGAATAGAAGAAGGGGAAAATGGCACAGTCTCCTGTTGGCTAACCATCGACCAAACCAATCTCCCCGCTAGTGTCATAGACGCCCTCATCGGCAAAAAAGGGGAAAATATAGACTCCCTGCAGTATCTCATAAACGTCCTGCTAAATCTCAATCTCCCAGAAAATGAGCAATGCACCTATATAATCGAGTTAAATGGCTATCGGCTTCGCCGCCAAGCGGAACTGATGGCCATTGCCCAGAGGGCCGCCGAAAAGGTCCGACTCACCGGCCTGCCAGAGGAAATACGTCATCTTTCATCAGTAGAGAGAAAACAAGTACACAACTTCCTAGCAAAAGCAGGGGATTTGGCCACCGAAAGTTACGGCAGTGAACCAGATCGTCGTCTGGTCGTAAAATTGAGACGTTAACCCGGACCGCCACCAGAAAATTGACCCTAACCCGAGGAGAAAGACAATGGAAACCATCCACCTTCCCCAGCTATTGAAGATGCCGGAGCGGACGATGGTATTACGGCTCTGCCATCGCATTGCCGGCTTGGATACCCTTACCCCTGTCAGGGGGCTTTTTACCATCCGTCACGGGGGCAACTTCATTGAACTGTCCCTGGTGGCGGACACCATCATCACCCTAGTTTGTGATCGCTGTTTACAAACCTTCAATCATCGTCTATCTGTAGATACCTCGGAAATCATATACCTAAAAGAAGAACCACAAAACCCCCTCCCCGAGAGGGAAATCACCTGGGAGGAGCTGTGTGAAACCCTGCCGCCAGACAGCGAATTCCTCATAGAAGACTGGATTTATCAACAACTCTGTCTGGCCCTCCCCCTCCGTAACATATGCAGCAACAACTGTAGCATACCCCCTTATTCCAGCACCGGCCCCGAGGTGGACAGCCGTTGGTCTGCCCTTGCCCAGCTCAAGCACCTCCTCCCAGACTAGGGTCTGTAATTCTTCATGCTTTTTTCTTTACTACGGCTATGCCGGCTCCAGGGGGGCCATGGTTAGCCCCTCCCCCTTCAGCTGCTGGTGGTACAATTCCGCCTGTTCCAACGGCCCAACCCACACCAACGCCTGCCCCTCAAAATGCACCTGATTGGTCAACTCCCATGCCCTTTCCGGTGTCATGTTGGGTATGTACTTCAGTAAACAGTTAGCAACGTGTTCAAAGGTGTTAAAATCGTCGTTCAACACAATCACCTTGTAGTTGGGGTAGTGTTTTCGCACTACCTCTCTTGATTTAGTCGGTGCTGTGATTGTTCCAGCAGACATCGCCATTATCCCTCCCTTTGCCTAATTTTCCCAACCGCGCAACTGTTCTCCTCCTACACTCCCATTATTTTATCCTAAAACAGGGATTATGCCCATTTGCCCCCCGTCGGGGTTATAATGTAGATAGCATGTTACTATACGCCTCCAGGCGTCCTTGCCCCATGCCCATTGCTTTTTGGCGTGATGAATACGCCACCGGCATAGAAGAAATCGATCAACAACACCGTTTCCTCTTCTCACTCATCAATAGGTTACATGATGCCATGAGTGAGGGCAAAGGCCAAGAGGTGTTGTCTGATATTCTTGTCCAACTTGGTCAATATACCACCGAACACTTCTCCCTAGAAGAGAAAATAATGGCTCAGTACAATTATCCTCACCTAGAGGAACATAGACAAGCCCATCAGGAACTAACCCAGGACGTCTTAAAATTGCAGAATAAAATGCAAAATCATGAGCAATTCCTCACCATAGAACTGTCTCAATTCCTCACCAATTGGCTCATCCATCACATCAAAAACGAGGATTTAAAGATGATTGAATATCTTAGAAAATATAGGAACGCTTGGGTAACTAAATAACCAAAATGGTGGTATAATGGGGGGAAATGTGAGATTTTTTCTCTCCAAAAAATACCAAAAAAAACCCTATGCAGTTGGAAAGAATAGTCAGAATACTAAGAGAAGCTCAACCGGGAGAGAGGATAAAAATAAAGGGATGGGTGAGAACTAAAAGGGAACTCAAGGCGTTTTCATTCCTGGAAATAAATGATGGATCTTGTTTGGCTAATTTACAAGTAATTGTCAACTCCAATTTGCCCCACTATGCCGAGAAAATTAAAAGAATAAATACCGGCACGGCAATAGCAGTAGAGGGAAATTTATTAGAATCGCCTGCCAAGGGTCAGAGAATAGAATTACACGCCGAATCCCTTGACATAATAGGTGATTGTGATCCCGAAACTTATCCCCTACAAAAAAAACGTCACTCCTTTGAATTTTTAAGAACTATAGGCCACCTGCGCATGAGGACAAATACCCTCGGCGCAGTTATGCGAGTGAGAAACGCCTGTGCCACCGCCATCCATGAATTCTTCCAAAGTCGTGGTTTTTTGTGGGTTCATACCCCCATTATTACCGCTAGTGATTGTGAAGGCGCAGGTGAATTGTTTACAGTTACCACCCTTGATTTAGAGGAAATTAGTCAACAAAAAGACAAACAAATTACCTATAAGGATGACTTTTTTGGCCGTCATACCTATCTGACTGTCAGTGGCCAATTGGAAGCAGAAATAATGGCCATGGCTTTTACAAATGTCTACACCTTTGGCCCCACTTTTAGGGCAGAAAATTCCAATACCTCCCGACACCTGGCCGAATTCTGGATGGTTGAACCGGAAATGGCTTTTTGTGATTTGGAAGGAGACCAAAATTTAGCTGAGGAATTTCTCAAATATATCTTCAAATATGTATTAGAAAAATGTCCCGATGACCTAGAATTTTTTAATCAGAGAATTAATAATAATGTCTTCAGCAATGCCGAAAAAATTATTAATAGTGAATTTGCCAGGATTACCTACACCGAGGCAATTAATATATTGGAAAAAAGTGGCAAAAATTTTGAGTTCCCGGTAGAATGGGGGGTGGACCTACAATCAGAACACGAACGCTATCTAGCGGAAGAATATTTCAAAAAACCAGTAATTGTTACCAATTATCCCAAAGAAATTAAGGCATTTTATATGCGCCTCAACGACGATGGCAAAACAGTGGCAGCCATGGATATATTAGCACCGGGAATCGGCGAAATCGTAGGGGGATCTCAAAGAGAAGAAAGACTCGATGTTTTACAATCCAGAATTGAAGAATTAAAAATAAATCCTGAACCTCTTTGGTGGTATTTAGAATTGAGAAAATATGGAAGTGTGCCCCATTCGGGATTCGGTTTGGGCTTTGATAGACTGGTACAATTCATCACAGGAATGGATAATATTAGAGACGTTATTCCCTTCCCCCGCACCCCCATGAATGCAGAATTTTAGTATTTTATTTTGTTTGTCTACTTGACATTAATTCTAACTTTCTTGCTTTTAACAACCATCAAAAAAGGATTAAACCCCTACCCCCCACCCCCCTACCCCCTGTGGCCTAATTCCCGGGAAACCTCCCCCTCGTCAGGGCAATCCCGGAAACATACAATCTCTCCTTTGTCCCCATTATATGCCCATACAAAAAAATCCTAACCAGTTGACTTTTCCCCTTATTGTTAAGACAAAAACGAAAACCCCCCTTGTTTTCCCTAGTTCCTCCGTAAACATCTGTATTCCAATTAGAAATGTCCCACTGTATACTGTCTTGATTACAGGTGACGGTAGGCTGCTTTTCCTTAACACTAATTAAACCATCCACTAATACCCGCCAGCCAGAATCAGTGCCATCCTTTTTGATAGTTTTTCTCCTCAAAACTCCCGGTTTTTGCCAGGTATGTTGCCCTATGCTGATGTCATCAAAGGCATAATAAATAAACTCCTCAGTTGAGACGATTATCTTCAAACAGTGTTGGGAATCAATAGAGGCAGAATCGCATTTTTTATCCTCACTTCCCGTCACCGCCATCACATAATCAGCCTGTTTTATTTCTTCCTGAATGTAAGAAAGTGCCCTGTTTAAGGTGTTACTCTGAGTAGTTTTTGCCTCCAGGTTTTCGGTTATCCTCAACACATTTACAAAAACATTTACCCCTAGCAACAAAATCACACCACTACTTATTCCAGCTACTAACAATTCCATCAGAGAATGTCCTTGATTCTGATTCTGACGAGAAGATTGCCATAGCAAACATATTCCTGTCTTATTTAAAGTAAAAGGCATTTTTCTGTTTTATTTTTGGTTTCCTGTTAATCATACATTTAAATGAGCACTAGTCTTCTTCCCCTTCCCCCTTATTCCACTTTGACGCCCCACTCACTAGCACAATTCGTTATAATCCTAGACGTGACACCTTGCCTTGATACCTACTCACAGAGTCTAAACCCAGCTTATCCTTACAAGCCACCTGTATCCAACCCTTCGCCATTATTATCTCCACACAGTCTTATTCCACTTTTTATTATCTCTTTTTATTATTCCTCCATTAAGTTATGGAAAATCCATCCCTGTTATTAACTCAAAAAATTATTGATACCATCCTCGCCTCCCCCCAACAAAAGATTACCTTTTCCGACTACATGAATCTCTGTCTCTATAGCTATCCTTACGGCTATTACAACTGGGAAAAAACCTCCATAGGCTTTGAGGGAGATTTTTTTACTTCCTCTACCCTTAGCGAGGACTTTGGTGAATTATTGGCCAAGCAACTGGTACAATTTTGGGAGATTTTAGACAAACCTTCTCCTTTTCACCTGGTAGAAATAGGCGCGGGGGAAGGCAATTTATCCCTGACTATTCTAAGATGCCTCCAGCAGAATTACCATGAAATTTACTCCAATTTGCAATACATTATTATCGAAACTTCTACTACTTTTAGAAGGAAACAGGCAGATTTGTTAAAAAGAAATATTCCAGGCATAGCAGTGGTGAAATGGTGTAGCCTAGAAGAAATAGAAGACAACTCCATCCAAGGAGTGTTTTTTAGCAATGAATTGTTTGACGCCTTCCCGGTTAATATTGTGGAAAAAAAGAATAATAAGCTGAAGGAAGTATATGTTGCCTATAACCCCCAAAGGGGATTTGTGGAGGTAGTTGATGAATTATCCACAGAAAAAATCCTGGAATACCTAGCCGCGTTAAACGTAGATTTAACGGGGGAGGAATACCCAGAAAATTATCGCACAGAGGTAAACCTAAGGGCAGTTGATTGGCTGGAAAAAATCAGCAGAAAAATAAAGCAAGGCTATCTCCTCACTATCGACTATGGCTACACGGCAGAAAAATACTATCACCCCCAGAGATTTAAGGGCACTCTAAAATGTTATTATCGTCACCGACACCACGACAACCCCTATGTCAACATTGGCTGTCAAGACATCACCAGTCATGTGAATTTCTCTGCCATTCAAACCTATGGAGAGAAATGGGGATTACAAACCCTAGCCTATACCTCCCAGGCATTATTTCTCATGGATTTAGGATTAGGAGAAAGACTGGCAAAACTGTCTGAAGGCAACATGGGGATGAGAGAATTAATCCGACGTCGTTACCAACTACACCAACTAGTCAACCCCGAAGGCTTAGGCGGTTTCAAGGTGTTATTACAGGCAAAAAACCTCACCAGTTTTCAAAAATCACAAACCCTCACTGGCTTTCAACACCTACACCCCTAGGAGAATAACAAAAACCCAGTAAGGAGACAAACAGAAACCACTAGGGTTAACCAGAGGAAATTGTTATCCTTGGTGTTGATTTTACTCAAATCCTCCCATTGGGGGGGTGGTGTTTTGATTTTACCAGGATTGGTGAGGCGGTGTTTATTGAAATTCCCAGCGGTGGCAGTCAAATCGGGTATCTCCGTCAACCATTCCCGACGACGTTTCAGTCTGGGAGCCTTTAGAATATAAAGTAGTGTGGTTGCCTGGGTTTTTATATGCTGGTGGGGGTGGCCGGTTAACTCTTCACACAGTTTAATAGCCTTGTCTAAATCTCCCACAGCCTGATAGGCATTCACCAACCAAAGACGCGCCTCCCCCCCCTGTTTACTGTAAAAAGGAGTTAATTGACAAGCTTGTTCTAGAATATTAACACTTAAACCATAACGCCCCCTTTCAAAGGCCAATTTTCCACTCTCGAGTTTCTCAGTAAAATCCTGAGGGGAAATGGGTGCCACCGCCTTACAACATCCAGAATTCAGAGGCAACAGTGGTAGTCTATCACAAAACTGATTGCAAAACAGCCATGTCTACAAAATTTTTTACAAACCTTTGATATGATAAAATGACCCCATGCTTATTGACCCATAAACCCAATGACAGGGGTTTTGACTTGGTGGGCGTTGATAACGTCTACTAGTTGGCATTTGCTTGCCTACGTTGCCTGAATGTGGCAGCCGATACTGAGTTGTTTCTGTCATGGGGTATTGTCAGACTATGAGGGGGGAAGATGAGGATAAGGAGACGATTTTATAACTACCACCCTCCCTGTCAACTGCTGCAGGGAGCTTCTTTAACACTGACTGTCATTATATCCCACTATCACCCAATTCCCCGAAAAGAATAACAATTCCATCCCACCGTCTCAATGAATCTAATTATCTTTATCGACTTTCTCCCCCTCCGACTAAAATCCATCAATAGAGTCTTGAAGAAAGAGAAAATCAAGTGTTGGGAGGGTAAAAAATCTATTACCACTGTGGTAATATGTTCTCACTTCCAAGCAACTGTAATAAGAATTCTATTACTTCTGTCTACCCGTCGACGGGGAATCCTAACTGCCGGGAGGTTATTATAACTTTTCCCCGGCTAACTGAATACAATGTTGAAAACTTTACTACTGTCTTATAATTCAATGGGAATAAGAAGGAGTGAATAACATCACTGTTTTTTGTTTTTGCAACTCACTGGCAGTTTTTGTGATTCAATGGGCTTTAGAAAGGGAATGTTAAAAACCTTGCCATTCTCCTATAATTTAACAACAACCAGTTAGCATTTCAGAGACAAGTTCAGTTTTATTAGTGGGGCTGTAAATTTCACGGTTTAAAACAGGTATATGACTCAAATTTATACGGCATTTACTCTATTTATTAGTCTCCTGGTGGAGGCAATTCCCTTTTTGTTGTTGGGGGTATTATTGTCCAGTGTTTTTCCACTTTTCTTTGAAGAGGGTAATCTGATAAATAAAATTCCCAATCATCCCATTGTTGGGGCTATTGTTGGCAGTCTTTTTGGTTTTTTCTTTCCCGTTTGCGAATGTGGAAACATACCTGTAGCTCGTCGTCTTTTACTGCAGGGCTTACCAATTTCCGTGGCAATATCTTTTCTTTTAGCGGCGCCCACTCTCAATCCCGTAGTTATTTGGTCTACATATGTAGCTTTTAGGGGGCAACCGGAAGTATTTTGGCTGAGGATAATATTTTCCCTGATAATAGCCATTAGTTTGGGTTGTATTTTTAGTGTACAAAAAGATATTCGCCCATTCCTCAGGCCGTTGTTGGCGAAGCGTCTAACTGCTATTATGGAGGCTAAACAATGCCATTTGAAAACTGTTAACCCCATTGCTGAGTATAGTTTACTACAGTCTGGTAGCTTCTTGCTTTCTTCTGGGGGGAAAACCATCAAAATAGATGAAACTTTACTCCCTTCAAAGCCTATCCTAAAATCTAAACTTCCTCTTCAAAGTAGATGGCATTTATTTGTTAATAATGTGTACAACGAATTTAGGGAGTTAGGGGGAGTGTTGATTTTGGGCAGTGCCGTCGCCTCTGGCATTCAGGTTTTTGTGCCTAGGGATATTATTCTCAATTTGGGGCAAGATAGTGTTACCTCTATTCTAGCCATGATGATTTTAGCAGCGGTAATCTCTATATGTTCCACTGTAGATTCGTTTTTCATTTTGTCCTTTTCTTCCACCTTCACCACTGCTTCTATTGTAGCTTTTTTGGTATTTGGTCCCATGATAGACATCAAAGCCTTGGGATTAATGTTATCCATTTTTAGACCTAGGATGCTAACATATATGATGATTATAATAGCCCAATTAACTTTTGTTCTTACCCTCGGTTACAGCTACTTATTCTAGCTATACTTATAGTAATATTTTCGCCTATGAAAAGGGTATATTTACAATTTTTAAGGAGGATAAATGGCCGACAGGCGAAGGAATTGATGGCATTTTTTTTGTGGGGTTTATTGCTGTTTAAATATTGGGCAACGGGGGAATTATATTTACTAATTCATCCTAGCTATTTTCCCCTGGTTTTTGCTAGTAGTATTATTCTATTTTTGGTGTTTATAACTAAAGTCTATTTGTTGTTATTCCAGCCTAATTTTGCCTCGGGGGTGTTGGAAGAAAACAAATATAACAGTAGCCTTCTCCCTCGGGGGTGGGCAAGCAATTTATTGATTTTTGTGGCTATAATAGGTCTAACGGTGCCACCCATGGTGCTAAACAGTGAGACGGTGATGAAAAGGGGGGTTAATGACCTGCCGCCAACCACCCTGCAACCTCAGTCTTTTTCACCACAAACAGAGCCAGAAAAACGTTCTTTGATAGAATGGATAAGGACCCTAAGTGTATATCCAGAGCCCGACAATTATGTTGGTCAAAGGGCGGATATAAGTGGCTTCGTGGTATATGGGGAAAATTTGCCAGAAAATTATATCTATCTTTCCCGTTTTGTGCTAACCTGTTGTGCGGCAGATGCGTATCCGGTGGGTATGCTGGTAGAGTTGCCACAACCTCGCTATAAATATCCTCCAGACAGTTGGTTACAAGTCAGAGGAGTAATGAAAGTGGCAAATCTCCCCACCCTCTCAGAGAAGACGGCAAGAAGGCAATTGGCATTGCAGGCAGAAGAGGTAATAAGAATAGCTGCCCCAAAAAATCCCTACCAATACTAACCCGCCTCCCAAGCCTAGTTGGTTATATTGCCCCATTGGAAAATACAAGCCAAAGTTACGCAGACAACCTGTAATTGTTTTCCTAAGTGGTCTCCCTGCTGGATATACGCCATCATCCCCAAAAATATGTCTGGCAAACTCAGCCAACTTTTCCCCCTAATGCTTTCCGGCTGGAAGCCATTTTTCGTGATTGATAAAATCTACTTTCTCAGGGAAAACACTTTGTTTATTCCAAGGCTATTCGCCCACAACAGAAGTGGAAAAGAAGTATTTTTATGAATACCATTGAGTTAGAGAAATTAATATTTAATAGCCTAAGAAAGGGTGGTTATTTTCAGGAAGACACCAACATTAAGCAACTTGAAAAAGAAAATATTATTCCCCCATGGAGGTGGCAAGCAACAGCAGTGAATTCCCCAAAAAGTGCTAAATATTCTTGGGCAGCTGCCACTAGTAAATGGCAAAAAATAGCTAAGAAAACACCCACCATATTCTTTTGTCTGGATGCTAGTAGCCGACGGGAGACAACCGACAACATACTGACAATCACACTTATCCCATCACACTTATTTGGAATAGATACCACCAAGGGGGAGGATAGTCTAAAGTCTTTGGCTAGATGCCAAGGGTAGATGACAAGAAATGGCCTATAATTTTTTCCCAATACCGGCAAAGGATAGTAGCATTTCTAAATGCCAGTGGGGTAGAAGGAAACGGGGGATTGGAAGACAACTAATCATTTTTAAATACCAGTGATGGAGGGAAGACAGCCTAAAAAACACTAACTCATTCAGATGGCAGCGGTAAACAACGTGAGATGAATAAAAGACACTAATACTTTTTGTCTAGATGCCAACGGGTGACAAGGGGATAACCGAAAACACATACTAAATCATGCTTGTTGTCTAGACTAGATGTCACCGAGGGGGGATAGCCTACAATTGTTACCTGAATGCTGCGTATGACAAAATGCTGTGTATGATGGGAAGTGGCTTCAAATCCCCCCTAGATAACAAAAGGTGACAGGAAACGGTTTATAATCCTTATAATCCTAGCCTGGGTGTCGGCAACATACAACCCTCGTTTTTCTGGTTACTGGTGAAAAAAAGGTATGGTTTAAAACATACTACCCAGTCTTGTCTCGGTGTTAATGAGAGATAATAGGGGATAACTCAAAATCATTGTCTAGATGCAAGTCAGACAAGACAAAAAGTAGCCTAAATATCATTACATAGCATTCTTGTGTGGATAGCAGTGGTAGATGACGAGAAAACAGCCAACCCACTCAGCAGCGGCTATTAGAGAATAACAAATAATGTCTTAAATAAATAAGCTCCTAATAAGACCTTAAAATGGGAAACAATAGCCTAAAACCCACTTGTCATCTCCTTATTTGATTATTTGAGTTACGGAAGTATCTGGCGACTGACAGATGACAATGGGTAGAATAACAGCTGAATTTGCTATCTAGACGTCATTGGGTAATAAAACCACAAAGAGAATAGTCTGAAAAACACCCACTATATTCTTATCTGGATTTCCGCTGGGAGGCAACAGATAATAGCCTGAAACACTATAGTCGCCTTCATCTAAAACTGTAGCAGACAACCAATGCCCAATGCCCAAAAAACCTGCAGAGGTGAGGATGAGAAAAACAGTCTAACGAAAGGCTGATTTTATTGTTATTCAGCCGCTAATGGCAGACAAAAATATCCCAAAAAATACTGGTATCCCACCCGGATGCCATCCCACCCGATGCCATTAGGAGATAAAAGGGATTGTCTGAATAGGTGACTTGGAATTCTCTTCTGGATGCCAAAGGGATGCCAATATAAGGGGAAAGATGGCTTAAAACCCACCAGTCTTATCTGGAGGCTAAAAAGATAAAAGATAACAGCAAGGAAACAGCCTTTCCTCTCAAATCTCCGCATTGCCGTGGTTTGAAATCCAGTCTACCGGTAAAACACCACAAAAAGTAGCCTGGAAATAAGTAAATCCCCGGTTATTGGCTTGAATACCGGTGGAGAAATGCTAGAGGCAGATGACATGACGGAAAATCTTGTTTAGCCGCTACTGGCAGAAACACAAAAGACATCCTAAAACTAAAAAAAAAAAAATACTAATCCTATGTCTGGATGCCTGCCTTATCTGTCTAGGCATAACAAGACATAGCTGGAGAGATATTAATGCCCGACTGATAAACAGCCATAGAGAGATAACAAATGGTGACAGATGATGCAGGAAGAAAGGAAAAAAAGATGGGGGAATGACTTGAAAACAAAATATGAGATTTTTGTCTGGATTTTTATCCGGATAGGGGGATGTATGGTTTACTTTTAACGAGAATATTAGCACCATTTTATTTGACAATTTTTTTGGCGGCGGTAGCCAATGTTAAACCACTTTTCTTTCGTTTCGTTTTGCTTTTTATCCTTGCTAAATGAAAGGGGAAAAGATACTTTAAATCTTGGGGATACTAATGCCAGTATCTTATACCCCCATAATTACCCGGGGATATTTTTGTTTTAGAGTTAGTTTTACCTTGCTGCCGAAATGGTTGTATTGTATGGTATTGCTGATTAGGTTTTTCAGTAATCTTTGCTTTCTTTCAGTAATCTTTGCAGATAAATAGTACTTCTCCAAACTAGAAGAATGGTAAGGAAAATGGTATTGAAGGGTTGTCTGTTTTACGGCTGCCGGGAGAATATACATATTCACTAAGTCTTCATAAATTTCGTCCATTGGGGCGTCCGAGATTGTTTTTCTGCCCCCCTTTGGCTGGGAGTAACAGGTATTATACCAGAAGTGACAATAATTTTTGTTTTCTGTTGGTTTTCTGTCTTTAAAGTTTTAGGATTTTCTGGCAAGATTTGGGCGGGAAACTAATCCCAGTAAGGGTATTTCGCAATTTATGGAATACATCTGCCGCAAACCGTTTAAATTATTGGAGACTGGCAGGCATTGGCTGACTGGATTTGTGACTCAAAAAAAAAAACGAAACTGGCGCAATTATGCTTATAGGACCAAACTGGGAGATAATTTAAACTAAGGGACAATAAGCCACACCCCAATACGCCCTATAATAACCGGAAGAGTTTAACTGGCAGTATTATTGAAAAAAAAATTGCTACTTTTGTTTGTAGTGCCTCAAGTTTCCATCCCTCTGGTTTTTTATTTATGCCCTATTGTTATTTATACCCCATTGTCAGGCTCCAAACCTATTATTTTATCTTGGAATAACAATTATCTAGCAATATTAGAATCATTTTTCTGGTGCATCTTGTAGATTTGATAGGATTATCTGAAAGAAAATGCTCCTTGTTTGAGGGGCGGGTGTGGATATTAAAAGCGATTGTTTCTCATAAGAAACCACAAGCAATCCCATTACCACCGTCTACCGGTTTAGGAAGAATTTAGATTGGCATATTGGTCTTTTAGGCTGATGGCTAGGCTGATGGCAATCACCGCAATTATTTTTGTTCTAAACTAACCATTCCCTGTTAGAATCCTGCTTATGATTATTTTCCATCAATCAGCAAAGGGGCGGTGTACTTTAGGTTTATACCTATGGTTTGAGATTATTTATGTAAACAATTATTGCTTAAATTCACTGCATTTTAAAAGGGCAATAGGGTATAATTTAATAGGTATTACCAATATTTTTACCATTTTATTTTGCATATTTGTTAAGATATAATACGAGGGTGCGGCCATGGCGAGGCAACAATTAGCTGGTTTATGAAGTTAGAATATAGCCTAAACAATAATCCGATTTAAGAGGATATAAATGGCTATTAAAACCCTAGAAATAGCATCTATTTTGTCCCATTTTTTATACGGCATATTTATATGCTATTCGCCTTGGTTATCTTCAAGGAGAATATAAGCCAGTTAAGTTAAATCAGGCTGAGGGAACAATAAAAAGGTATTTTTTATACGCTTAATAGTTTCAGGGAAAAAAAACAAAAAAAACTGCCAGTGTTATGGAGTAAATAATCTTGAACCTCGTGGGGCGGAAATGGGAAAATCTTGAGAAAGGAGGAGGGAGAAGGAGGAAACAAGGGGAGAGGTGAAAAAAAAGTTATTTTTGGGGAGGACTTTGCTAAACTAGAGAGAGGGAGCTAAGACAACGATTTGAGGTGTCTGCTCCTAGTCTAACACGGTTCCCCTAAAGGGGACATGGGGTTGGAAAAAAGCAATAAGCATGGCAATTAGACAATATAAGAGGGACTAACAGTTATGGGCAATTTGGAAAACTTAGAGGAAAGAATCCAAGAGGAAATCAAACACGCTAGGGAAGTGTGCGAAAATCCCAACAGTACAAGTGCTGAATGTGCAGCCGCTTGGGATGCAGTAGAGGAATTGCAGGCAGAGGCGGCGCACCAGCGGGTAAAAGAGGAACATAAGACTTCGCTGGAAAAATACTGCGAGGAGAATCCCGACGCGGTAGAGTGTCGCATATATGATGACTAGAATGTAGTTTAATTGTAATAAAAAATAGCGAGGCGATGCCAATATCGGCTTTTTCGCCCTGCATACTTGAGTGGAGTTTTTCCCCCCCAGTGGGGGGTTATTGTCAGTCATGGGAGAGGCGTTAACAAAGGCACTGATTTGGACTAACTATAAGTTATTTGTAGTAGTTTGTTTGATTTTGCCGTTGGTTTTGTCTTTTTGGAGTATAAAGACACCATACCCTTCAATTCAACGGCTGCTGGGGATATATTGGCGGGTGTCAAGTCTGTTGGCCATCGCCATTTATCTGTTAATCCCGGTGTGGGAAGTGGGTTATCTAGCCTGGTTTGCGGGGCATATCTTGATAGTCATCTCCCTTTGGTTTTGGGTGGACATCAATGACGAGATTCGGGATTTGCCAAAGAGTAGGCTGCAGTTGGCAATCACCTCCTGGCGCTGGGCGGTAACCTTTTATGGGATTGCCTCGGCTATTGGCTTTATCCCCTTTCTCCGGTGTGGGTTTCTGGAAGACGCGAGGGAGGATAAAATGTGCCGACTGTGGCTGGAGGCTCCATGGCACTACAAAGCCTGGTTCCACCCCACGGCTACCACTGGCTTTCTGGGCTTTTTGGGGATGATGGGGCTAATTATCTATCTCATTTCCTTTGCCTATTTTTTGACCTTCCGTTTGATTAAACAAGGAAGGATTGCATTAGACCAGTAAATTGTTATATTACAATATCTTCCTGTGTGTTACTGATGTTTACGGAAGGCCAGGGTGACGTTGTGACCACCAAAACCAAAAGAGTTGGAGAGGGCGACGTTGACAGTCATGTGACGGGGTTTGTGGGGGACGTAGTCCAAATCGCACTCTGGATCTGGATTTTCGAGATTGATGGTGGGGGGCACCAGATCGTGGGCGATAGCCAAAACGGTGGCTACGGCCTCTACTCCCCCTGAGCCCCCCAATAGGTGTCCTGTCATGGATTTGGTGGAACTGATGGCCACGTTGTAGGCGTGTTCCCCTAAAGCGCGTTTAATGGCTCTGGTTTCAGTGACATCATTGGCGGGGGTGCTTGTGCCATGGGCGTTGATGTAGGAAACCTCTTCTGGAGTTATGCCGGCATCTTTAAGGGCAAGAGTCATGGCACGGCTGGCGCCAATTCCTTCTGGTCCTGGAGCTGTCATATGATATGCGTCACACGTCATACCATAACCCACCATTTCTGCGTAGATGCGGGCGCCCCTGGCTAGGGCATGTTCTCTTTCTTCTAAGATGAGGATGCCACAGCCCTCCCCCATAACAAAGCCGTCTCTGTCGCGATCAAAGGGGCGACAGGCGGTTTCTGGGCTGTCATTGCGGGTGGAAAGAGCCTTGGCGGCAGCGAAACCTCCCACCCCCAGGGGGGTAATAGCCGCCTCTGTGCCACCGCAAATCATCACCTGGGCATAACCCCCCTGGATGAGGCGGAAGGCATCGCCAATGGCATTAGCTCCTGCTGCACAGGCGGTGACTGAACAGGAATTTGGCCCTTTAGCCCCAGTGTGAATAGCAGTTAAGCCGGCCGCCATGTTACAAATCATGGTAGGCACTAGGAAAGGAGTAATGCGACTGGGCCCTTTTTCCAGTAGTACCTTGTGTTGTTCCTCCATGATAGCCAGCCCGCCGATACCAGTGCCAATCACCACCCCAACCTGTTCAGCATTGGCCTCTGTAATCTTCAACCCCGCGTCTTCCAGGGCCATTTTGCTACAGGCGACGGCGAAATGGGAGAAACGAGCCATCCGCTTGGCATCTTTCTTCTCCATGTAGTCTAGGGGGTCAAAATTTTTCACCTCGCCGGCAAACTGACAGGAGAAATCACTGGCATCAAAGGCGGTAATTTTGGCGATGCCGTTGCGCCCACTCACCAACCCTTCCCAGTATTCCTTTAGGTTGTTACCAATGGGGGTTATAGCCGCCAACCCTGTCACAACAACTCTTTTCTTTTCCCAATAAGTCATAGTTTTGTCATATAAAAACTAAAATCTGCCATGGCTAGCAGAAGTATAAGTTATTAATATATATTAAGGGGTGAACCGATAAACTGAATGCGGTTCGGTTCATATTCTCCCCCAACTTCACTCACCAACTAAGCCTTGGCAGTGATTTTACTTTCAATGTGTTCCACTGCCTGGCCCACTGTCTTGATTTTTTCCGCCTCCTCATCGGAAATTTCGATGTCGAATGCCTCTTCTAAGGCCATTACTAATTCCACTACGTCTAGGGAATCGGCGTCCAGGTCATTCACAAAATCGGCCTCGGGAGTTATTTTTCCCTTGTCTACATCTAATTGTTCGGCTACTATGTCTACTACCTTTTCAAATATCTCCTGATTCATATTCTTCTGTCCACACTGTCTTTGGTCTATGGTAATAGTGATTTGTCGGCCGCCAAAAGGAGGGGCAGACGATTTGACTGTTTTTCAGTTTACATTTTCTTAGACAATCATTGAACAATAATATCGCAAAATTGCACCGAAAATTTTAGGGTACAATGAGAAATTTGAGACCCGCCCGTGCTACCGCCTTGGCGGCCTGTTGGGCGTTGGGGTAGCTGCTAAAACGGCCTATTTGCCAAAAGGTTTGCCCCTGATGGTTTGTTCTAAAGGCTTCCGGGTACAGGTTTTTGAGGGTTTTCTCCTCTTGCCCACTAATTGCCCTCACCAACACCCTATATGTAGCAGTCGTCTCTGGTTTTGATGCCGGGGCTGATTTATTATTTTTTTTGTCACTTGTTGTAATCTGATAATTTCTGGCAATAGTCTCCATGTCAGGGGGTTCGGAGAAAACAAGGATTTCCTTTAGACTCCGGCGTCTTGGGGTTTCACTCGTTGGGTTAGGGCTTGTTGGGGCAGGGGGTGTCTCTAAGGGTGGTGGAATTATTTGTATGGCGATACTACTGGGACTGGAGACCCTTTGAGATGGTGGTGTAATATCCGCGGGGGTGATGTCAAAGGGGGACACACTGCCAGAGGTTTGTTCTGTAAGGGGTTGTGGCAGAATGTAGGGCTCTTTTAAGGGGGGTACGGGTGGCAAACTCTGATGACTGGATACCGGATTACCTCCCACTGCTGCTGGCTTGGGTGTGTTGTTCTCTCTGATATAATACACGTCTACCCCGGGAGGAGCATTATCTGGCTTTGGCAGTGGGGGAATGGGGGCATTTGCGCCTCTTAAAAGGTCCATCCCCGGCACCTCTGCGCTGGAATTATAGGGGTCTACATTTATTGCTATCCCCTGTGCCTGTGCATCTTTGTATGACAAAAATAGTGGAAAAAAAGAGAACCCCCACACAAGAAAAGTAAAATAGCCTTGAGATGATTTTGTTTTCATAGCACCCTGGATGAAAAAAAGACTCCCCTGGCATGTGGTAAGTACTCCTGTCAATGGGTTAAAGTCCTTGCCACATGCCAAACCAATATAAACACAATAGCACAAGAGTTGGGAGCTGAGCTTTTAATGTCTACTCCTGTACCAGGGAAGTCCAACCCAGCTCAAGGAGACGGGCATTACGACGAAGGGGGCGGGTAACTAGTTCCAATATATCCCGGGCGTTGGTAAAGCCGTGAATTTGGGCAAAGGTGAATTCCACTGACCACTTAGTGTTGATGCCCCTTGCCTCTAGGGGGTTGGCATGAGCCATTCCTGTGATGACCAAATCTGGCTTTAACTGTTTGATTCTCTGAATTTGACTGTAATTGTCCGGTTTTTCCACGATAGGCGGCACAGGCACTCCCATTTCCTCACAGGTGCGCACCAGCAACTCCAATTCTGCCTTTTGATAGCGTTTATCCATGTAGGGGATGCCAATTTCTAGTACTCTCATGCCACAGCGGGTGAGGAAACGGGCTAGAGATATTTCTAACAGGTTATCCCCCATAAAGAATACAGTTTTGCCCTTAACCAGGTCAATATAGTCCTGCACAGAGGCCCAGCTTTGGGCTTCTCTTTCCTCTAAACCTCTGGGTTGGATGCCAAATACGCCACAGATTTTTTCAATCCAAGCTCTAGTACCATCTGGGCCAATGGGGAAGGGAGCATTAATTAGTTTACACTTACGACGACGCATTAGGGTGGTAGCGGTGCGACTGAGGAAGGGATTTACCCCCACCACATAATAACCCTCATCAATCACCGGCAATTCTGTATAGCGTTTTGCTGGCAGCCAGCCATCTACTCTTATCCCTTGTTTTTTCAATTCTAGGGTAAGATTAGTGACAACCGGGTCCGGCACCGAACCGAACAACACTAGGGGAGGATGGGGGTGATACTGACTGTCGGCCTCTTCTGGTTTTTTCCCAAAGTTAAGCAGTTGTAATAGGGGATTATGCCTTTTTTCTTGTTTTATCTCTGACTCCCTGGGGCAACGATTCACCATGGCTGCTAATACAGTATCCTCCCCCTGGGTGAAGGCATAGTCTAATCCGTTAGCACGAGCTACTACAATTGGTATACCTATTTCCTGTTCCAACTTAGGGGCTATTCCCTCTAAGTCCATTTTGATAATCTCTGTAGTACATGTCCCGATCCATACGATTACACTTGGATTACGGTCCCGTTTGATTTGTTCACAGATGCGTTTTAACTCGTTATAATCGTTCAGTTGGGCGGAGATGTCTCCTTCTTCCAATTCTGCCATGGCGTAACGGGGTTCAGCGAAAATCATTACTCCCATGGCATTTTGAAGGAAATAACCACAGGTTTTTGTGCCAATTACTAGGAAGAAACTGTCTTCTATTTTTTGATACAACCAGGCCACACAACTGATGGGGCAAAAGGTGTGATAATTTCCAGTGTCGCACTGAAAATTTATGGCATCATCGATGTTTTTTTCTGATATATAAGTCATGACTTTACCTCCTTATTATGGCGAATAAGCAGTACAATTTGGTCAAGCAGCCCGTTTTGTTTCCCTTTGTCCCCGGCGCCCTTCCATTGCCTGGAGGGTGTAGAAATTTAAATCCAAAAAAGGGATAGCATCTAAGGTCCTGCCACCACCTTTTGTCACGTGGGTCAGGTAAAATTTCACCCCCCCTCTGGATACAAATCCGGATACGAAAAGGTCAAAACCCTCAAGATGAAGTTATAATCTGGTATGTTTTCGCTATACCATTCATATCCCTGTTTTCTTCTTTTTTCTAGCTCCTCAATTGGAGCGAGATTTGCTACTAGTAACAAGTTTGGAAAATTAGAGGGATTCACCTCCCCAATACGGGCTTGTGGGGGGTATTTAAGAAATTCTAAGCCTTGGCAAGTTTCCTCCGGGCAAAGGGCAGTCACAAGGCCAAGAATGAAACTTTGTTGAATCCATCCCTTTTACCCAAAACAGAATATCAGGTACTCATTTTTTTCCCAGAATTGAAGGAGTTTTTCCTTAGTTGGGGCTCGGAAATTAGTGTGAATATCCCGAAAGTGTTTTAGGTTTACCCCCCTTTGATGGTAAAAATTTATCGTAAACTGGTGGCAAGCAAAGAGGAATTAACAGATGTAATTTCAAACCATCATTAGTTCCAATTCCTCTTGTGGTTGTGGTTTGGGGGGATTGAGATAGTAGTCGGAAAGAAGGGCAAATAATTCCCTGTCAGAGGCTTCCTTGGGAATGACGCCTTCCGGTTGTGCCAAAATCTGGTCAGCAATATTTAGGTAGTACTGACAAACGTAATTCAGAGAGGGATCATTTTCTGCCATTTCAAACAAAGTCTTGCCTTTAACCCTGGAAATACGTATGTCCTCAATGAGGGGTAAGACTTCCAAAACCGGCATGGGCACATGGGAGACATACTTGTCTATCAAATCCCGTTTGGAGGTGCGATTACCAATTAAACCCAAAAGACGAAGGGGATGGGTGCGCGCCTTTTCCCTTACGGAGGCAGCAATACGATTGGCGGCAAACAGGGCATCAAAGCCGTTGTCTGTCACAATGACGCAATAATTGGCATAGTTTAAAGGTGCAGCAAATCCACCACATACCACGTCGCCCAACACGTCGAAGAGAATCACGTCATACTCGTCAAAGGCGTTTAATTCCTTCAACAACTTGACGGTTTCCCCTACTACATAGCCACCACAACCTGCCCCTGCCGGTGGCCCTCCCGCCTCCACACAGTCTACCCCCGCGTAGCCCTTGTATATCACGTCTTCCGGCCAAATGTCCTCATAGTGGAAGTTTCTTTCCTGAAGGGTGTCAATTATAGTGGGAATAAGGAAACCAGTCAAGGTGAATGTACTATCGTGTTTTGGATCGCAACCTATCTGTAATACTCTCTTCCCCCTTTTAGCTAGCGCTACTGATATATTGCAACTTGTAGTGGATTTTCCGATGCCCCCCTTGCCATAAACGGCTAGTGTCAGTGTCATAGTTTTTTCTCCCTAGTTGCATTTGTACTATTTATCAATTTGACACAATTTAACGGGGGCGCAAAGATTAAAAGAAGTAGCTATTGTTTCTCCGCTCGTTAAATGAAGCTAAAATGCGTTTATATTAGGCCTATTCGGATATAAATGCGATATTTTGCCTTTTTTTCCAGTTTTGTGTTCTAGTACATGGTAATTTGGCACAATAGCAAAAGTTTAAATAAAAAAAAAGCTAAAAAGATAAATGGTACACTTTAGAGGCTTTTGAAGGCTTTATGGTCAATTATGGAAAAAATCCAGGAAAACAAAAAGGAGAATGATTAGCCAATGTAAATTATTGCAACAATTTTGCACCGGGAGACAATAAAAAAAGCCCCGTCGGGGGCAATATATGAAGGTCTAGACTAACAGACTATAATTATATAGTACCCTATTTTTTTACTCCTTGGCCGAAAAATATAGGAGGATTCTCTAGGGTGTAAATTTGGGTTTCGGTGGCAATTTTCTTGCGGATGTAACCGGGAGTGTTTAACATCCCCAGCAAAGCAGTGCCGTCAAAGGTGCGAAATCCTCCCTTGGTTTTCTCCTGTAGTATTCTGTCTATCTCCTCGGGGTCAGGACGAGAGTCAATGGCGGTTTCGGAGGCGAGAATAAACCCCCAAGGGGAACCATAAGTACAAGTTGGGGCGAAATAGGAGTGAACATGGGTAAAGACAGTTTTGAGGGTGTTGAACAGACGGGCGTGGAGGTGTACGTCGGCGGGAGAAACTGGTCCTGCTTGAATAACTACAATACCTTTGTCGTCTCGGAGAATTCTTTTGAGGCGCTCAAAATACTCTTTGGTAAACAGTTGAAAAGAGGGTCCTTCTTCGATAGGATCAGACAAGTCGGAGATGATAATGTCCCACTCGGCACCACTGTTGTCAATTACCTCAAAGGCATCGCCAATAACCAGCTGCAGACGGGGATCATCAAAGGAGCCCTGGTGCATCTCTGGGAGGAATTGACGACAGGCTTCTACCACATCACCGTCAATATCCACCATCATTGCCTTCTTGACGCTATGCCAACGGAAGACTTCCCTTGTGGTTGCTCCCTCGCCTCCTCCCAGAATCAACACATTTTCGGGATTGGGGTGGCTAACCATAGCTGGGTGCACCAACGCCTCATGGTAAATGAATTCATCCCCCACAGAAGATTGCCATTTGCCGTCCAACACTAGGGCCTTTCCGTAAGCACCAGTTTCTACAACGTACATTTCTTGATAGGGGGTTTTCTTGTAAGCCAAGATTTTGGTCAGGCCGTGAACATACATGTCATAGGGCGTAATGTATTCAGTTAACCAGACGTCGGCCCCCAAATGTGCTCCCGCCATAGTTGTCTTCCACCTCCTCAAATTAGTGCAAACCCCCATTATAACTCAAATTTCCTATCGTTGCCACCACAACAATATTTGCTCAATGAACCACAAAAGTGGCAAAAGACAGTAAAATGGACTTTAGCAACAAAATTGTTGTTAAACTAAGGAGAAAGGTCACAACGACAATTCAATATGAGCGCTACTGTAAAAGCACTAGTAAATCAACCCTACAAGTATGGATTCGTTACCCCGATAGAGTCGGATACTATTCCCAAAGGCCTCAATGAGGATATTATCAGACTAATTTCTGCCAAGAAGAACGAGCCCGAATTCATGTTGGAATTCCGTCTGAGGGCATATCGTCAATGGCTGAAAATGGAGGAACCAAAATGGGCTCACGTGACTTATCCCCCCATTGACTACCAGAATATTGTTTACTACAGTGCCCCTAAACAGAACAAGAAAAGGCTAAACAGTCTGGATGAAGTGGATCCGGCCCTATTAGAAACCTTCGAGAAATTGGGGATACCTCTGTCGGAACAAAAAAGGCTGGCCAATGTGGCAGTGGATGCTATCTTTGACAGCGTTTCTATAGCTACCACCTTCAAGGAGAAATTGGCAGAGGTGGGGGTTATTTTCTGTTCCATGTCTGAGGCGATACAAGAACACCCGGAATTGGTGAAAAAATACCTAGGGACTGTGGTGCCCATTGCCGACAACTATTTTGCTGCCCTCAACTCGGCAGTATTTAGCGATGGCTCTTTTGTGTATATTCCTAAGGGTGTAAAATGCCCCATGGAATTGTCTACCTATTTCCGCATCAACAACGGCGAAACGGGACAGTTTGAACGCACCCTGATTATAGCTGACGAGGGCTCTTATGTTAGCTATCTGGAGGGGTGTACTGCCCCCATGTATGACAGCAACCAGTTACATGCTGCAGTGGTAGAACTAATTGCCCTAGACAACGCTGAAATTAAATACTCCACTGTGCAAAACTGGTATGCCGGCGATGAAAACGGTAAGGGTGGTATTTACAATTTTGTTACCAAACGGGGACTGTGTAAGGGGGTTAACTCTAAAATATCCTGGACCCAGGTGGAAACTGGCTCAGCTATTACCTGGAAGTATCCCAGTTGTATTCTTGCCGGTGACAACTCGGTAGGGGAATTCTACTCCATCGCCCTCACCAATAACAGACAACAGGCTGATACGGGAACCAAAATGATCCACATCGGTAAAAACACCCGTAGCACCATCATTTCCAAGGGGATTTCCGCCGGCAAGTCGAAAAATAGCTACCGGGGGTTAGTCAAAATCACTAAAAATGCCGTGGGGGCCCGTAACTACTCCCAATGCGATTCTATGTTGATTGGCGACGAGGCAGAAGCTAATACCTTCCCCTATATACAGGTGGAAAACAATACCGCCAAGGTGGAACATGAGGCTTCTACCTCTAAAATCGGGGAAGATCAACTCTTCTACTTCGCCCAAAGGGGCATTTCTGAAGAGGATGCGGTTTCCATGTTGGTGAGTGGTTTCTGTAAGGATGTGTTGAACAAACTGCCCATGGAATTCGCCGCTGAGGCCGATAAACTCCTCGGTTTGAAGCTGGAAGGCACTGTCGGCTAAACAGTAAAACAGGCCCTCACCCAGAGGGGGGCCCCTGTGAATAAACCTGTAAATAAATAGGGTTAATTTGCTAGCGGATTTTGGCCAATAATGGCCCGGTGGGGACTATTTGTTTATCACCCCTAGTTGACGGAGGGATAATCCTAAGGCCAAGCCCACCATTTCGGTGACCTAAACAATGGGCGGGTTATATTTATTCATTATTATATTTCTTTTCTGTCCGCTTTTCTTAATTCTAGGTAACTGTCACAAGGGGGACAGGCTAAAACAATACAGTCTGCCCCTTTTGCCTTGGCCTCATTCAAAATTCGTTTGGTCAACTGTAACGCCAGAATCCTCTTGGAAAATCGAAATAGCTCCGCCATAACATTTGGTTTTGCCGCGGAAGTCTACCACTTCCGGGAAAGTCCCAACCAGTGATGTCCACTGGGCGGGTTAACAGACAGCCATAATAACAGGCTACCTTTATACCTTTGAGGGGTTTTCTGATTCTACCAGTCAGGAGCTCCCACAAGTCATTGGCTAGGACGTCCACTACGTTTCTGACAGGGATGTTGTAGGCGGAGACGTATAGCCCCTTTTAGGGCCTTCAGAGCACGGGCAGACTTATTGTAACACCCAAAACAGCGGGCTAGCTGGGCAAGGGTTACGGGGAGACACCAGCGGCTAGCCCCCACAACAGGATCAATCTTGTAATTTTTTTAGCTCAACTCCTATTTGGGGACGACACGGGTAGGGATGTCAAATTCCTTTACGCTGGCGTGAAGGCCACAGCCAGGACAGTAGGCTTATCTAGTTACGGTTGTGGACGTGATTTTGCTTTTTCCGATTTTGCTTTTTCTATGGCTTGACTGAACTGTTGGGGATTTTTGACGGTTTCTGGAAAGGGGGGAATTTCGCCCCTGAGGGCCAGTTTTATCCCCAGGGGTACTTGTTGGAAAACCCTCTCCCAGCCGGCATACCTGTGAATTAGCCACGGCTCAAAGAGAATGCCCCTTGCACCACCTCCACAAACACCTTAGCAAGCCAGTGGCGTCGTTTTCAATCCCCTGTTTGATGGCAATGGCTTTCACCGCTTCAATCACATCTGAAGGACGAACTTTCCTAGGGAATTTTGTAAAACAAATGTATTGAAAACATAGCCAAAGGGTGTTGCTCTTGATAACCCCCTCCCATTCTCCCCGTTGCACCACCAACACCAGACTATGGGGGGTTTAAATTTTAATGGCAAAATAATACAATTTTATTACATTTACCGCACTCACTACCTGTTCCATGAACTGGGAATTCATCCTGTTGTTGTCCAGAAGGCGATCGGGTCTCAGTCCGAAGACAAATTTTCTCTTACTCCTAGTGGTTACCACAATAGACACCTCATACTAAAGTGGGGACTTTAGTCTCCACCCCCTTGGCCTTTTGCATCAGAAAACTCAGCCCTTCTGGTATTTTTAACTCGTCGTAGAGAATACCTATTTTGTCTAACAGGGGCTCAGTGGGTACTACTCTGGCATTAAACCCGCAATCTTTGAGGAGATAATAACCCAGCAACAGGCCAGTAGGCTGGGCATAGTCCATCAATACCTCCTTCATGGTGGCCTGTTCGGAATCCTGGAAGGCCGTACAACCGGGACAGTTGGTTAGGATGAAATCACAGTCGGGGTGGGTTTCTTTCCAACTAGATAGTTTCTTGTAAACACTGCTGGCAGTATGGCCGCGGTTTTCCAGAAGGGCACAAGTTGCGGGGGCTTATGCCACAACAGTGACCAGATTTTGGGACAGGGGAAGGATATAATCGTAAAAAGGGAGAAAAATTAAGCTATAAGCAATGACAAAGGTTTATAAGGTAACCATTCACAATCGCCAAACCAATCAAATCCAAACAGTAGAAGTGCCGGAGGATCAGTACATTTTGCAGACAGCGGAGAAACAGAAC
Source organism: Geminocystis sp. M7585_C2015_104 (assembly GCA_015295805.1). Classification (NCBI taxonomy): domain Bacteria; kingdom Bacillati; phylum Cyanobacteriota; class Cyanophyceae; order Chroococcales; family Geminocystaceae; genus Geminocystis; species Geminocystis sp. M7585_C2015_104. Next base: position 32,405 of record DVEF01000081.1, read on the forward strand.
GTGTTCCCGCCTTTTTCTTGTAGAAATGGAGCCTGTACCACCTGTGCGGTGAGAATTTTGGAAGGGGAGGTATATCAGCCAGAGGCCATGGGATTGTCTGTGGAATTACAGAAAAAGGGTTATGCCCTGTTGTGTGTCTCTTATCCCCGTTCAGACTTGGTAGTGGAAACCCAAGATGAGGACGAGGTTTACGAACTACAGTTCGGGCGTTATTTCGCCAGAGGCAGGGTGCGTTTTGGTTTACCCCTCGACGACGACTGACCACTAAAGAAGTGTCAGGAGGCGTCTCTAACAGTTTTTTGTAGCTAGTTTTTGTAGCTGAAACAATTGTGAAAAGGGTCATTCTTTCTATCATACTGGCCAGTCAACTACCACTGATAAGTTGTCAGTCAAAGCCCATACTCCCCAATAGTCAAGTGGCAGGGGTGAAGAGAGTTGTCAGTGGCCAGTCTTTGGACGTTGTGGTAGGTGGAAGTCTGTATCGTCTGCGTTTGGAGGGGATAAAAATCCCCCCCTCCCTCCCCCCCTCCCAGAAAAAAGAGGCACAGCAATTTCTATTCCTACTGCTGACGGACAATTCTCGCCATACCTTGGACTCTGTAAGGGTAACAGTGGAGGCAGATTTCAATCACAAAGAAAAATTTGGGCGCGGCTATGTTTGGTATAATGGGCAAATGCTAAATGAGAAGATGCTAGAGGAAGGCTGGGCTGTTGTCTCCCTGGATTATACTCTTGGCCAGTATGACCAACTACTATTAAACGCCCAAAACTACGCCCGTGTAATGGAAAAGGGCATCTGGGATACCGGGTTTAGTAGTCAAAGGTAAGTAAAACAGGGGAGGGTGGAGTGTTATTTCTTTTTGGCAAGGGAGAGGTTGCGAAACTTGAGGGCCTGTTTTTCAATCTTGTCTGCTAGGTGATTACACACCAGATGAGACAAGTCGAAGATAAGAGAATCCTCGATGTAGTAGTAGGCGGAAGTGCCCTCGGGACGACGGTTGATGATGCCAGCCTGTAGCATGATTTTCAGGTGCTTGGACACATTAGCCTGACTGGTTTTGGTGGCTTCTACCAACTCCTGAACACATTTTTCCCCCTCCCCCAAAAGATTGAGAATCTGCAACCGCATGGGATTGCTGAGAATGTTAAAATACTCCGCTACTTGTTCCAAGACTTCCGGAGGTACGGGTTTAGCTTTGGGCATGGAATTTAATGGCAATGTGGGCAACGGACAAATACAAAAGGGGAATAATCCAATTTTAGCTCCATTATCTCCCAAGTTGGTTGTTTTTTGCAAGTGAACCGTCCACCCCGCCCTGGGGCCTTTTCCAGGGGCCTAACCCTGAGGGTTTGAGCCTTCTAGTTATTGCTACTGGTTATCATCTTAGCATCTGATTATAAGCCCAATTGTAAACCCATTAGTTGTAAACCCGGTTAGTTGTAAACGCGGTTACAAACTGACCCAGCTAGTCCCGGGGCGTTTATCGAGCTAATGTCATCTAGGATTATTAGATTTTAACGGACAAAGGAGGGCATCACCTCTGCAGGGGTGAATAAACCATAAATGCCCCTTTGATGCAACTTGATACCAGTTTTGAGATAACCAAAGGCGGGGCCACACACGTTAGCGGCCATACTGGTTTCATCCCCTAGAATAAAGGTATGGGTGGAGATTTTGCCCTCAAAGGTGCGTCCGGTGATTTTAACATTGGTGCTGATGGGCTTTTTGGGGTTGCGGGTGTCAACGATACCCCCCACAGTTACCTGAGAGCGATGACAAACTCCTGCCAACTCTAGGATGATATCATCGGCATGCTCCATGTTTTCTAGGGTAAGGATGCCATTAGTTTTGTCCAACAAGGCCGCCACCTCTTCATCTGTCATTGCCCTTGCTTTTTCCACATCAAAACCGGGTAGATGGGCTATGTCTTCTCGGATGGTGGCGCGATAGGCTTCCCAGTTAGCAATGCCCACACCGAAGGTAATTTTAATGTTATGAATTTCTGTAAAACTCTGGGCTGCCAGGGCCGCTGCCGCTGTCAACAAGCCTGGGGTGGCACCACATCCTGTGAGATAGGTAATACGAGCTCTTTGTAAGTCTTCCTGTAGGCCCAAAAGTTGCTCAACGGCGCTGGTGCGTTTGAGTGCGTCCACCAGTACTCCCTGCCAACCAGACTGAATAAACTGACGGGCAGTGTCAGCCATGAAGGTATTGGGGAGATTGGGGAGGGCGAGAAAATAACCATCCACCCCGGCGTTGGCAATCAAGTCGGTGATACTCTGACTACTGGCAACACCCCAGTTAGGTAAATGACTAACACTTCCCTGGTTGTGGTAGGTGGCAATCAAGTCATCGGCATCTAAACCTTCTGGATTGTAGGCATAGCCCTTTTTGTCTGCCACTGCCACCAGACGCATTTCTGATTTGAGTTGGAGAATTCTGGCACAGGCTTGCCCCAAACCACCAAATCCTAAAACACCTACTCTTATCGGTTTTTCCATATATATTCGTAAGTAGCAGTGCTAAAAAGGCCCAGTGGGGGAGTCCCTTGTGGTAATGTATAAATTTATAGAACAATGTGGGGTACAGTCAAGGAAGAAGGGGGGTTAAATCCCTCCCGAAATGGTTTACAAAAGTTTAAAGGAGCAAATCGGGCTCCTCCTCTTCTCCCAATTCCAAGTCTTCAAAGTCTTCCTCGTCTAGGTCAAATCCCTCACTTTCTAGCAATTCGCTAATCTCCTCGTCTTCTAAGAGGAGCTCTTCTGGCTCAAAGTCTCTGTCTTCATCCTTTTCCCGGTAGATAATACGATTGTTGGCTTTCAACCAATCCAAAATGGAACCTTCTTGCTTTGGAGGTATTATAGCAGCAGGCTCATGGAGTCTCTCTCGACGGAGGGCCGGGTTATCCATAGCTGTACCAGTAATAGGGGCAGTTAACGATTATAGCATGTGCTAGAATAAAACAACATGATGAGTCACAAAAGAGAGCTTTTGGAGGCCATTGCCGGTAAGAATCGGGGGATAGAGGCAACGGAAAAGGACAAGGTCAGAATTCTGACTGCCGTGGAACAGTTGGAAGACCATAATCCCACCATCGCTCCTCTTTCCCACCCTGAGTTACTCAAAGGCATGTGGCGTCTACTTTACACCACTAACAAGGGGATTTTGAGACTAAACGAGTTGCCCTTAGCCAGGCTGGGGGGGGTGTTCCAGTATATTGATACTGAGAACAAGATGTTATACAACCTGGCGGAGATTGTAGGACCACCCTTTCTGGACGGATTTGTGGCGGCGGGGGCAAGGGCAGAGGCGGTTTCCGAGAAGAGATTCAATGTTTATTTTCAACGAGGGATTGTCGGTTGGAAATCAGTGGTGGGATACTCTTCCCCCCAGGGGCTAATTGAGAGAATCCAAAAGGGGTGTTTGTTCCCGGTAGCCCTCGACTTGAATTGGGGTGAAGGTTGGTGGCCCTTTTGGCAAGAGAATAAAAGTGGTGGCTGGCTGGAGGTCACCTATTTGGATGAAAACTTGAGGATTAGTAGAGGCAATCAAGGCAATGTTTTCATCCTGGAAAAGGTGGGCAGTTAAGGGATGCGGAGGGCACTATTCTTTGTCCTCATCCGTCCTGGGGCTATCATAGAAGTGAAACCAGTATATTCCAGACGGGTGGTGTAACTATGAGCTGTAGTATGAGTATTAAGAGGAAATACCATACCCTGTTGCTGATGTTGGTTTCTTTAGGTTGGCCTGTGGTGGGGGGTATAATTCCCCTCAGGACTGAGGCAGTGGCCCAGAGCACTCCCAAATCGGGCACTGCTCCCAGACAGGCGTTGACACTGCGGGCTGACATTCAAGAAGCCAACTCGGAAACAGGAGTCATCACTGCCAGGGGCAATGTCTATATAAGTTACCCCGCCCGCAACATTCAGGCCACTTCTGCCCAAGCACAATACTTCAGTAAAGAAAGACGTTTGGTGCTAACGGGTAACGTCTACGTAATCCAGAATGGCAATACCATTAGGGCAGAAACCATGACTTATCTCATAGACGAGGGGCGTTTTATTGCCACCCCCAAGAAACAACAACAAGTAGAATCAGTTTATCTGATAGAGGATAATACCTCCAAATAGCCCATAAGGTCTTCCTTGTCCATGGAATTGAAGCTGCAAAATATACACAAGTATTATCAGAGAAGGTGCGTTGTCAACCGAGTGAGTCTGAGGATATCCCAGGGGGAAATAGTAGGGTTGTTGGGGCCAAACGGTGCTGGCAAAACTACTACCTTTTATATTACCACCGGCCTCATCAAACCGGACGAGGGACATGTGTATCTGGATGACAAAGATATTACTAAATTGCCTTTGCACCAGAGGGCAAGACTAGGGATAGGCTATTTAACCCAACAACCCAGTATCTTCCGAAATCTCACGGTAAGGGAGAACATTTTGTTAGTGTTGGAACAAACCAATCCCCCGGGGAGATGGCGGCAAATGCGTTTGGAGCAGTTGTTGGCAGAGTTTCGCCTGGAGAAAGTGGCTGACACCTTGGGGTTTCAGGTTTCCGGGGGAGAAAGACGTCGAACGGAATTGGCTAGGGCCCTGGCGGTGGGGAAGAATGGGCCTAAATTCCTGCTTCTGGATGAGCCCTTTGCCGGCGTTGATCCCATTGCCGTATCTGAGATTCAAGAAATTATCGCCCGTCTTAGAAACAGAGGCATGGGCATTCTTATTACAGATCACAACGTGAGGGAAACCCTAGCTATTACCGGACGCTCTTATATCATGAGAGAAGGGCAAATCCTCGCCGCTGGCACCGCCGAAGAACTTTACAACAATCCCCTAGTCAGACAATATTACCTAGGAGATAATTTCCAATTGTAACTGATGCTGATGGACAGAACAAAAGGCAGCCGAGGGAGGGGGTTAGTGAGAGATGGGTTTACTGCCAACAGAAAAGGGTCATATTTGGGTTTTTCTTTGGTCTCCATAATGGATCGGTATATTACCACCGAACTGTTGTTACCTTTTTTGTTTGGTGTTGGCTTATTTACCTCCCTAGGGTTGTCTATTGGAACCCTATTTGAATTAATCAGAAGGGTAACGGAATCGGGACTCCCTTTGACGGTGGCAGGGAAGATTCTTTTATTGCGGCTACCGGGATTCATTGCCCTGGCCTTTCCCATGTCCGTGTTGTTGGCCACTCTTATGGCCTACAGTCGTCTCTCCAGTGATAGTGAAATTATTGCCCTTCGCAGTATCGGGGTTAGCGTTTATCGTCTGGTGGTGCCTGCTGTGGTTCTAAGTCTTGTAGTAACAGGAATTACATTTGTTATAAACGATTTAGTCACCCCCTCCGCCAACCGAGAGGCCACTCTCACTCTTCAAAGGGCTCTAAACCGGGTCAAACCCACTTTCCGGGAACGAAACATACTATACCCTGAGTATAAGACAGTACAAGCCCCCGATGGTAGTCGTCACTCGGTGTTGGAAAGACTATTCTATGCCCAGGAGTTCAATGGCAGGGAGATGAAAAACCTCACCATTTTGGATCTTTCGCGGGAGGGGTTAAATCAAATTGTGACTGCCAGAAGTGCCACTTGGAATATCAAGGACAATGTTTGGGATTTTTTCCATGGTACTGTTTATCTTATCTCCCCTGATGGAGCCTATCGGAATATAATTCGTTTTGAACACCAACAGCTAGCCTTGTCCCGTGCACCTCTTGATTTAGCTCAACGCCCCCCCGGTTATGATGAAATGAGTATCCGTCAAGCACGGGAATATCTTAAAATTCTGAAACTGGAAGGCAACGAGAGGGAAATCAGGAAACTTTTGGTAAAAATCCACAATAAAATCGCTCTTCCCTTTGTCTGTGTCGTTTTTGCTTTAATTGGCGCCGCTTTAGGGGTGCGCCCGCAACACACTAGTAGGGCTACTAGTTTTGGCGTCTGTGTCCTTTTGATTTTTGGCTACTATCTCTTTTCCTTTATTAGTGAATCCATGGGCATCTGGGGGATTCTTACTCCTCTCATGGCGGCTTGGTTACCCAACATTTTTGGTTTTATTGCTGGTATTTTGTTACTCACTCGCTCTGCTAATTAGTTATTTCTTGTCCTTTCTCGTCTTGGTTTATTTATTGTTTCACACTGTTATTTTTTTTTACATATCTTAATATTTCGCCTATAAAATTCACAGAAATATACATGTTTAAGATAAGTGAAATAAACTGGCAAGGAACATGAAAAATGGGCTAGTGTAAGAATAAGAAAAAAAAAGAATTAAAGGGAAATAAAGAGAAGAAGATTATTTGTTCTCTAGACAGGGTTGTTTCTAACAATAGGAGAAAAGGAGTGAAAATTTATGGGGAATAGTTCGCGTCAACAGGCAGGGACAACCGGGTTCAGGAATGTGGCAATTGTAGGGCCTTATGCCAGTGGAAAAACGACGTTACTGGAGAGCATTTTATATGTTACAAAAGCTATAACTAGAAAGGGGACTGTGGAGGAGGGAAACACCGTAGGAGACAGCAGTCCAGAGGCGAAAAGCCATCTAATGAGTGTAGAGGTATCCTGTGC
>DVEF01000082.1 GCA_015295805.1 Geminocystis sp. M7585_C2015_104
CCTATGGGCCTGGTATGACAACACCCAAACCAATCGAGAGGAGGCTATCGGTTTTGGCCGAGGTTTACAGGCGGTGAACATTTTGCGCAACCACCAAGAAGATAAACAACGGGGAGTCAACTTCTTCCCCGATGGCTGGCGTTTGGAGGATATGCACGAGTATGCCCGCTATAATCTCAGTCTAGCAGACTCCTATACCAGATCCTTGCCTAAAGGCCCAGCCTTGCAATTTTGTCAAATCCCCCTAGCCCTAGCCCATGCCACCCTGGAAGTGTTAGTCCTAGGCAAACCAAAACTTTCTCGCAGTGAGGTAATGGCTATAGTGGAAAAAGCATGTAGATGATCGTACTACAGGATTTCCCTGGGGCTTTCCTCGGGGTGTTTTGTTATCATAACCCCCTTTTTGGGATAGAATTTTAGGGATGCCCCCCAGGCGCCGCAAGGTAAAGTAAACTGTGAAGTAAACTAAAGTAAAGTAAATTGTTGTTAAATAAGGGGATAGAGGCAAAAATATGGCAGCGGACTACTACGAGATTCTTGGAGTGCCAAGGACGGCTACGGAAAAGGAAATAAAAGAGGCCTACCGCAGACTGGCTAAAAAATACCACCCCGATGTGAATAAAGATCCCGGGGCAGAAGAAAAATTCAAGGAAATCAGCCGTGCCTATGAAGTTTTGTCGGATCCGGAAAAGAGGGCTCGTTATGACCGTTTTGGGGAAGCTGGTGTATCAGGGGCAGCCAGTGGGGGTGTAGGCTTCGACCCCAGCGATTTTGTAGGGTTTGCAGACATATTTGAAACGTTTTTCGGCGGATTTAGCGGGGTTGGTGCTACTGGTCGTCGTCGAGGCCCCAGCCGCGGAGATGATCTGCGTTACGACTTAACCCTAGACTTCCAAGAGGCGGTATTCGGGGGTGAGAAGGAAATCAAAATTTCCCACCTAGAAACCTGCAAGGCTTGTGAGGGCACCGGCGCTAAAAGGGGCTCCAGACCCAGAACATGCCCCACTTGCGGCGGCACTGGCCAGGTGAGACGTGCCACTCGTACCCCCTTTGGCAGTTTTGCCCAAATCTCTACCTGTCCTACCTGTGGTGGCGAGGGCATGGTCATTGATGCTAAGTGTGAAGTATGTGGAGGTACAGGGAGAAAACAAGTAACTAAGAAACTGAAAATTACTATACCCGCGGGCGTGGACAGTGGCACCCGTCTACGAGTAAGTGGAGAGGGAGACGCAGGCACCAGAGGCGGCCCCCCGGGCGATTTATATGTGTACTTGAACGTAAGACCTCATCCTCACTTCCGTAGGGATGGCATCAATATTCTCTCAGAAATCACTATTAGCTATCTACAGGCCATTCTGGGTTGTCGTCTGAAAGTACCCACTATTGATGGGGATTATGAGTTGCATATACCAGCCGGCACACAGCCCAATACTGTCATAACTCTGGAGGGTAAGGGGGTTCCAAAATTAGGCAACCCCGTCAGTCGTGGTGACCATCTTTTGACCGTTAAGGTAGAAATACCCACCAAGATTACCCATGAGGAAAGGGAGTTGTTGGAAAAACTAGCTAAAATTAAGGGAGAACACAACTCCAAGAAAGGATTGGAGGGCTTTTTCGACAGTATCTTCCACCGTTAACCTCATTTGGGGAAAGTTCCGTCTCCCCGTTGTGTTTTTGTCTGTCCCAAACCCGAAAAGGACTAGCAATATGAGCAAGGTGACTTTATTGGATTTGCGAGGCACCCCCTGTCCTATCAATTTTATCCGTAGCAAGTTACAACTGGAAAAAATGAAACCTGGAGAGTTGTTGGAAATCTGGCTGGATGCGGGGGAGCCCATCGAACAGGTGCCCAATAGTCTGTCCACAGAAGGCTACAATATAGAAGGGATCGAAGAGAGGGACGGCTTCTTTGCGGTGTGTGTGAGGGCGTGAGTTAATATGACCTTAGAAATCGGTAACCCGCAGGAATACAAACTTGGTACTGTAATCTCCGCCCAGGCCAACTTCTATCAGGTGCGTTTGGAGAAGGGGGATACACTTCTATGTGTCCGACCCACTCGTTTGAAAAAAATAGGTCAATCCGTACTGGTGGGGGATAGAGTCTTGGTCAAAGCCGGTGATTCTGAAAGGGGGGCCATAGTAGAGGTGTTACCGAGAACTACAGAACTAGAACGCCCCCCCATGGCTAACGCCGACCAGATTTTCTTAGTCTTTTCCCTACAAGCTCCCCCCCTAGAGCCTATTCAATTGAGTCGTTTTCTAGTCAAGGCCGAGTCTACCCGTTTAAGCCTATTGTTGGGTCTAAATAAGGTGGATTTGGTGGAAGAGGGGGAGGTGGAAAAATGGCAGCAAACCCTCCAGTCTTGGGGATATGACCCCCACTTTTTTAGCGTAAGTCACAATATTGGTATAACCCCCCTTATTGAGGCCTTGAAAGACAAAATAACCATCCTAGCAGGACCTAGTGGAGTGGGTAAGTCTAGTTTAATATCCCTCCTTATTCCCCAGGTGAAAGTAAGAATTGGTGCTGTATCCGCCAAACTCCACCGCGGCAGACATACCACTCGTCACGTGGAATTGTTCCAACTACCCCAGGGAGGATTCATTGCAGATAGCCCCGGTTTTAATCAACCACAGTTGGACATTCACCCCCAATCCCTCATCTACTACTTTCCCGAAGGCAGGATGAGACTGGCCGAAAAGAGTTGTAAATTTCAAGACTGTTTACACCGCAATGAGCCTGGTTGTGTGGTAAGGGGGGATTGGGAACGTTACCCCTATTATCTTCTATTCTTACAAGAAGCCATTGAATATCAGCAACAGCTACAACGACGAAGAGAGGAAGAAAGTACAGTCAAGGTTAAGGTTAAAGCCAAGGGTGAACAGTATACTGAGCCCAAGTTGGAACTCAAAAAATACCGTCGCCTATCCCGCAAAGTGAGCCATCAGGAAGTTTTGGCCAGTCTTGAAGAGGAAATTGAAACCGATGAAAATTCTTACCAGTAGGTTAAAATAAAGGTTAATATTTGTAAAGAAACTTAAAAAAACTCCAAATTTCGTTAGTCCACAGGGTGATATGAAAGGTGGTGTAACAAGAGGAATCGGCCGAATTTTGTCCCTGTTTATAGTAATTTTAAGCTGTTGGCTAGTTCTCCCCTCCACGGCTGAGGCGGTAAACAACCCGGAATTGTTGCCGAAAGAGGTGACACCAGTGGTGGACTTGGCCAACTATTTGCCGGATATTCAACAGGAGTCGTTGGTGAAGGAATTAGAAGACTTTGAAGCAAAAACGGGATGGAAGTTAAGGGTATTAACACAGTATGACCAATCGCCAGGAAGGGCAGTGATAAAATTCTGGAATTTGGACGAAAAGAGTATCCTACTAGTAGCCGACGGCAGGGGAGGAAACCTATTGGCCTTCAGCGTAGGGGATAAGGTGTATGAATTGCTGCCCAGGACTTTTTGGATTGAACTACAAACCCGTTTCGGTAACATGTACTATGTGAGGGAAAATGGGGAAAACAATGCCATCGTCAACACAGTGCGCACGGTGGAAGGCTGTTTGTTGCGGGGAGGCTGTGTGGTGGTGCCAGGTTTGCCAAAAGAACAATGGATTTTAACTCTAGTAACATCTATTGTAGGAGGTGTAATCTTTGGCCTGGCTGCCCTACCCCGCAAACCGGGTCAGATTTTTGCTTGGCAGTGGGTGTTAATAATGTCACCTCTGTGGGGAATTCTATTTGTGGCTTTCGGTATGGGGCCAGTAGTATCACGCACCTCTGATTGGTTGCCGGTGTTTCGCAACATCATGGGGTTTATATTGGGGGCTTTAGTAGCCTATTTCTCTCCCGTCGTAAGCCAGCAAACCAGTACAGGCTAATTATTCCGCCATTATAAAAACACCCGCCCCGTAAGGGAATGTAGCAACCCGCCCCCTACATCCCACCCCCCTCAAAAATACAACCAGGAGAAAATTTCGCCCCCAGTAAGACTCACACTAGAGACAAAAGGAGGGGTGGGCAGTAAATCCTCCTCTTTGTCAAAGAAAACCACCTTTTGGGGAAAATAGACAAAAATAGTCTTCTCCTCTATGTCTATAACCCAAGCCAACTGGGTGCCAGCCTCCAAACAACGAATTACCCTCTTTAGGATTATAGTCTGACTCTGTTCAGGGGAGAAGAGGTCAATACTCCAGTCGGGGGGGACCTGAGTACGATGACTTTCATTTGTGTTTAGGTGTTCTTCAGTTAATACAACTATATCGGGGACAAGGGACTGGCCATTGAAAGTACATCTTAACTCCAGAAAAGCCCTCCAGGAGGAGTCCGAAGACGCCACATTGTTGAGTTTTGTTAGCAGTCTGTGTCTCACCACCACCTCCTTGAAGGAGGGAATCGGTTTTTGAATGATCTCCCCCTCCAGATATTCCAGAGGTGGCTGTGTTTCCGGTAGTTGCAAGAATTTTTCCAGTCCAACCTCTTCTGTCATGGAGCCCTTCCTCTCAGTTGACGAGCCCTATAAAAGGTTTCTAAACTATGAGAGTCCCCCACATAACGCCAATGCCATGGCTCATAACTCACCCCCTGAGGGTTATGGCGGGGAAAAGATAACTCAAACCCATACCTGGCAGCGTTGGCCCTCAACCACCTGAAGGCCTCAGTTTTCTCAAAACTCTCACTGAGATTAGTGCCTGGGGCATTGCCATCCCCTATATCCACAGCATAACCAGTATGATGTTCACTATAGCCCGGAGGTGCACTCACTTGTGCCCTAGTCACAGTATCCTGTTTTCTTTGTTCTTTTACCCGGAAGAACAGATATTCTTGTTCTTTTTTACTCCTAAAGCCGGAAAGTGCCACTAGTTTTACCCCCTCCCTAGCAGCATCCCCTTGCATTTTTAAAAACTTGTCTGCCGCTTTTTTCCTCAGCCTTATTTTTCCATCCCGGGTTATGGGTTTCAACTCTTCTGCTGGCGCCTCTTCATAGGGCAAATGTCCCAGTAAGCTGTCTGACACTTCCCCCGAAGGAGCCGCCTTTGACACCCCCTCTTCTGTCCTCCCCGACTCTACCCCTGTCTGACCTGTTTTTGCTGGCACCATCCCCCTTAGGACAAGCCACCACAACAATAATGAGGCTAAGATTGTCCCTCCCCCAAAAAGGAGATTTTTTCTGCCTACGGGGCGAGACTGGCCGTAATAATTCGTGGTTTCTCTTTGGGCTACGGGTATTTCATCCATGATAAGACAAAACCGTTGAGCAAATAAATGGGCAAACAAGAGGAGATGGTTTATACCTTCCCCCATGCTATCATAAATGTCAGACTATCATAGGATTATTTTCCCTTTTATATGAAACTCAACATAGTACATTTAGTAGGACGAGCGGGAAAAGACCCAGAAGTGCGGTATTTCGAGTCGGGAAAAATGAAGTGCACCGTAACGCTGGCAGTGAGGCGTCGCAAAAAGGAGGACGAACCAGACTGGTTTGACCTGGAATTCTGGGATAAAAACGCTAAGACGGCCGCTGACCATGTGAGAAAGGGTTCTTTGATTGGAGTTCAGGGGGTGCTAAGATTTGACAGGTGGGTGGACAGTACTACTGGCAAAACCCGTACTAGACCAGTCATAAGAGTAGATAGACTTGAACTATTGGGCCCAAAACGGGAAAATGGACAAGAGCATGATGGGACTTTTGATGGGGAAGACGATTCACTGCCCTATTAAACGGGAAACATGAAAGTAGCCCTAGTGCACGAGTGGCTCACCCCGGAGGCAACGGGTGGCTCTGAATTGGTGGTAAAGGAAATTCTCAAAATTATTGATGCCCAACTGTTTGCTCTCATTGACTTTGAGTCTACTAACCCCCACAGTTATCTGTACAACAGACACATTAAAACCTCCTTTCTTCAATATTTCCCCTTTAGTCGTAGTGGTGTCCAAAAGTATCTGCCACTTTTGCCCCTTGCTATTGAACAGTTAGACGTAACAGAATATGATATAGTCTTGTCTTCCTCCCATGCGGTAGCCAAGGGGGTTATTACCCGTCCAGATCAACCCCATATTTGTTATTGCCACACGCCAATGCGATATGCCTGGGAGTTGACCTTCGACTACCTGAAAAATACAAGGGCGGGAAGAGGAATTCCGGGCATTCTAACCCGTTATCTGTTACATCGTTTGCGTCAGTGGGATGTAATTTCCGCCAATAGGGTGGATTTTTTCATTGCTAATTCCCACCATACTGCCCGTCGCATTTGGCGTTGTTACCGTCGTCATGCCAAAGTCATCTATCCACCCGTACAGGTTTCAGAGTTTCCCTTCCAGCCACAAAAGTCTGACTATTACCTGACAGTTTCCCGTCTAGTCAGCTACAAGAAGGTAAATCTCATAGTAGAAGCCTTTAATCGGAATGGACTACCCCTGGTGGTTATCGGAGATGGGGCCGAGTTTAAAAGACTCAGGAAAATTGCTAAGAATAATATCACCTTCCTTGGCCGGGTAGACCAAACCACCCTGAAACAATACATGGCCGGGGCAAAGGCTTTTGTTTACGCCGCCTGTGAGGATTTTGGTATCGCCCTGGTGGAGGCTCAAGCCTGTGGGACTCCTGTAATTGCCTATGCCGCAGGGGGCGCCTTAGAAACCGTGGTGGATATTCGTGAGAATCCTTCTAAGGGCACTGGTATATTATTTTACCCCCAGACGGTGGAAGGTTTGTTGGAGGCCATTGAGATTTTCACCACATGGGAAAAACAACTCCAACCGGAAAATGCCCGTTTGCAGGCAGAAAAATTCAGTGCCCACATTTTCCAAAGGGAGTTTCTCAATTTTTTTGACTATTGTTGTCAAAACTTTCCCCAGGAGCGTTTTAAATTTTAGATTTTCCCGTCATAATAGTAAATCAAATCAATTGTGGTTAATTGGTGTGTGAAGGCCAAGTTACAGTATTATTGCCAGTTACCATTAAGGTATAACAGTTGCAATCAATACTGTAATAATTTGGTGTGGAGTGAAGGAGAAAAATGACTGTTAACAGCCAACCATTGTCTGTCAAGGTGATTCAAAGCCTGGCAAGACGGGGATGCCTAAACCCCTCTAGTGGGAAACGGGTTAGAGTCAGCAAAGAATTCTATAAACGCACCTTCGACATTGTCTTTTCCGCCACTGTGTTGATTGTATTTTCCCCCCTTTATCTTATAATCTCCCTCCTGGTAGCCATCAGTTCCCCGGGGCCAATCTTTTACACCCAAGAGAGGGTGGGGAAGAATTTTAAACACTTCAAGTGTATCAAATTTCGCACCATGGTGGTGGACGCCGACAAAGTTTTGGCAAAAATGCTGGCGGAAAATCCAGAAATGAGAAAGGAGTTTGAGGAGAATTTTAAGCTGAAAAATGACCCCCGTGTTACCCCCATTGGCAGATTTTTAAGGGTTACCAGCTTAGACGAGTTTCCCCAATTCTGGAATGTTTTGAAGGGTGACATGAGTGTTGTAGGGCCTCGTCCTCTTGTGCCCGAAGAGTTACACAAGTATGGTAACAAAATATACAAAGTTTTAACCATTAAACCCGGTATTACTGGACTGTGGCAGGTGTCTGGGCGCAACGACCTTCCTTACCCCCAACGAGTCCTAATTGACGTTTATTATGTCAATCATCATAACTGGTTGTTGGATCTTTGGATTATCATTAAAACCATTGGTGTAATTCTTTTTCCACACAAAAGTGGCGCCTACTAGCCTCTAATTCCCATCCCCTCTGGAAAGGGATAGGCCCTCCCCGTAGTGCCCCCTTTCCGGTTTAAAATGATTGTAAACAAAATTTACAAATGGTCATGAAATGGGAAAACGTAGCCGTTTTCGCAAATTAATTTCCTACTTAGGCCCTTACAGGACATCTTTGTACTGGGGAATTTCCGCCCTATTTGTTGTGAATATTCTGGGAGTTTATATCCCCTGGCTAATCAAGAAAATTTTTGACGATTTACAGGAAAAGTTTAATTTTGAACTGTTGGTAGCCTATGTAATTTTTCTTTTTGTTTTGGCCGGCATAATGTGGGCCATAAGGATGGCATCCAGGATATTAATATTCGGGGTGGGAAGACAGGTAGAATTTGACTTAAAACAGAGAATTTTTGAGCACCTTTTAACCCTAGAACCAGCATATTTTTATGTTAACACTTCAGGGGATCTAATTAACAGGGCAACCAGTGATGTGGACAATATACGTCGTTTAGTGGGATTTGCCATCCTCAGTTTGGCTAATACGATTTTTGCCTATGGGTTAACCTTGCCAGCCATGTTGCTAATTGATGTGAAACTGAGTTTGATGGCGTTGGCTATTTACCCTTTGATGCTAATAACTGTGCAACTATTCAGCGATAAACTTAGGACGGCTCAACTAGAAGTCCAGGAAAGGTTGTCGGAGATGAGTGAGTTGATTCAGGAGGATATGAGCGGCATTGAACTGATAAAAATATACGCTCAAGAAGAGAATGAAAAAAGGGCATTTGCAGAGAAAAATAAGAAGCTACTGAAAGCCAACTTAAAACTGGCCTTGACCAGAAATTTACTTTTTCCTATTATTGCTGGAATTGCCAATATAAGCCTTCTGATTCTACTGTGGTTTGGGACTGGTGAGATAGAAAAAGGGGCCATTAGTGTGGGAGATTTTATTGCCCTGATAATATATGTAGAAAGACTAGTTTTCCCCACAGCGTTGCTGGGATTTACTATTACCACCTATCAACGGGGAGAGGTAAGTATTGATAGGGTGGAGGCAATAATGGAAGTGAAACCGAAAATAAAAAACGCCCCCAACCCCATCCCTCTGCCGTTGGAAAAGGTGCGTGGTGAGATTAAGGCGGTAAACTTAACCTATATCTATCCCAATAGTAGTAGACCAGCCTTAAAAAATATCAATTTTGAAATTCAGCCAGGGGAATTAGTAGCCATTGTGGGATTGATAGGTGCCGGCAAGTCCACCTTAGCTAGTGCCATCCCTCGTTTGTTGGACATTTCGCCGGGGCAACTGTTCCTCGATGGTGTTGATGTGACAAAAATAGATATAGCCGATTTGCGTCAGGCAATTGCCTATGTGCCTCAGGAGAGTTTTTTGTTTTCCACCACTGTGAGAAACAATATAGCCTATGCTAACCCCCCGGGGGAAATGATGGAAGTAATATACGCCGCCAAAGAGGCACAAATCCACCAAGAAATTATGACCTTTCCCCAACAATATGAAACACTGGTGGGAGAAAGAGGCATTTCTCTTTCTGGAGGACAAAGACAACGCACCTGTCTAGCAAGGGCATTATACGCTAATGCCCCCATTTTGATTCTGGATGACGCCCTCTCTAGTGTAGACAATAAGACTGCTAGCCAGATTTTAGAGAATCTAAAACGACAAAAAGGGAAAACCATCCTATTTATCACTCATCAGTTGTCGGCGGCCACCATGGCAGATCGTATTTTGGTGATGAGAGATGGGGAAATTGTCCAAACTGGGACTCATGAATCCCTCTTGTCTCAGGATGGCCTGTATAAGTCTCTTTGGCTGCAACACCAACTAGAGAAGATTCTCGCTTAGTCTTTTGAATAAACATTAAAAAATGTAAAATTTTTTAAAGTAAAAGGGGTGGGAGGAGGTGAAAACCAAGGAAAAACGTGGAAATAATCAGTTTATTAGGAGAATGTTACAGATTATTAATTAGTTTTCTCAAAAAAGGAAAAAGTTGGGGAAATGTTTTATCTTGATAGTCGGAAAGTTCCACAGGGAACTGAGGAACAGTTAACAGTAGAGTAGACTAAAGGAGAACTGAATGTTAGACGCGTTTTCCAGAGCGGTAGTAGCCGCCGACAGCAAGGGCGCACCCATTGGCGGTGAAGAGTTGAATCAGCTGCGCAAGTTCATTGCCGAAGGCAACCGTCGTTTGGACGCAGTAAACGCCATCGCCAGCAACGCTAGCTGTATGGTATCCGACGCAGTAGCGGGGATGATCTGCGAAAACCAAGGGCTGATACAACCAGGTGGCAACTGCTATCCCAACCGTCGCATGGCCGCCTGTTTGAGAGACGCTGAAATCATCTTGCGTTATATCACCTATGCCCTGCTGGCCGGCGATCCTTCCGTGTTGGATGAGCGTTGCCTCAACGGGTTGAAAGAAACCTATACTGCTTTGGGCGTACCCCTCCAGTCTGCGGCCCGTGCTGTAGCCATAATGAAGGCTCAGGCCATCGCCCACATTCAAGACAATCCCAGCGAAAAATTTGCTGGTGCTAAACTGCGCAAGATGAATCCTCCTTTGGTTGAAGATCGTTGCGCCAGCCTAGTAGCAGAGGCCAGCAGCTACTTCGATCGTGTGATCGGTGCTCTCAGCTAAGCTGGGGATTGATTTGAAAAGACCAATTACCCTACAGGGAAAATCCACATCTTCGTCCATAATTCACTTTAGTCAACCCAAGTCCAAGATAGAGAAAATAAGGATATGAAGTCTGTTATTACCACTGTAATTGCTGCCGCTGATGCAGCTGGTCGTTTCCCCACCACCTCTGACCTAGAATCCGTACAAGGTTCCATCCAACGGGCCGCTGCTCGTCTGGAGGCCGCTGAGAAACTGGCTGCTAACCTGGATGCAGTGGCCAAGGAAGCTTATGAGGCTGCTATCAAAAAATATCCTTATCTAAACGAGCCTGGGCAACCCAACTCCACCCCCACCTTCAAAGAAAAATGCCTGCGTGACATCAAACACTATCTGCGTCTCATTAACTACTGCTTGGTGGTGGGTGGCACTGGCCCTCTCGATGAGTGGGGTATTGCCGGACAAAGAGAAGTATATCGTAGCCTGGGCTTACCTACCGCTCCCTATGTAGAAGCGCTCACCTTTGCCCGCAATCGCGGTTGTGCTCCTCGCGACATGTCTGCTCAGGCCTTAACTGAGTACAATGCTCTCCTCGATTACGTAATCAACTCCTTGTCCTAGTCTTATTACGGTAGGGGTGGTGGCAGGCCCCCCTACTCCCTCCCGCAAAGGGGGGGTTAGTTTTTTTTTTAATATGATTTGACAACTTCTTTTTTTTTGCTAGAATGGTGCCATAGGCTGGCCGTCTTCTATTCGCCTGTGGCGGTGGGGGGCGGCTTTTGTCTTTAGAAGGGGGGAGTAGTTTGGGAGAAGAAAAATTGCCTTCTGTGACGGCGATTATGGCCATAAGTGTAGATGGGAAAATAAGTGAAGGGGCCTACACCCCGGCCAGGTTTAGTTCGGAAGCGGATTTGAGGCATTTAGAAAGGCAGATTGCTTTGTGTGACGCGGTGATGTTTGGGGCTAACACTCTTAGAGCCTATGAGACTAGTATAGTGATTAGGGAGCCTAAGTTATTAAAAGAGAGAGAAGAAAGACAACAATCCCCCCAACCATTGCATGTAGTTTGTTCTATTTCAGGTGAACTGCAGCCCCATTGGCGTTTTTTCTCTCAACCATTGCCCCGTGGTTTGATTACTACCCCCCAGGGATTGCAGAATTGGCAGAGGCGAGAAACAGGAGATAGGGGGGGTTTTTTCCAGGAGTTTTTTGTGGTGGAATACCCTTTTGATTGGGTGGAGTTGATGGCTAGGTTTTACAGTTTGGGTTACAAAAAAATAGGGGTTTTGGGTGGAGCCAATTTATTTTCTTCCCTTTTGAAATTGGGACTAATTGAAGACTTGTGGTTAACCATTTGCCCCCTGTTGATAGGCAAAACTTCTGCTTTGAGCATCGTCTCGGCGTCCCAGTTGACGGATTTCCCCCTTCCTATTAGTCTAAAGCTGGTGGAGGTGGAGGTGGTGGGAGAAGAGCTCTTTGTGCATTATAAGCTAAAACGGCGGAGATGAGGGGAAAATATGGGTTAAAATTGTCTTGATGTAGACAGAACTAACAGCCACCAATACGGTTGAATTTCTCATGATCTTTCCCGATTTTACCACCTTCTCACAACTAGTAGACCAAGGGAATTTTATTCCGGTATACAGGGAATTAGTAGCAGACTTGGAGACACCGGTGTCGGCATGGTATAAGGTGTGTGCTGATCATCCTTACAGCTTTCTGTTAGAGTCAGTGGAGGGTGGTGAAAATCTGGGTAGGTATAGTCTGCTGGGATGTGATCCTGTTTGGGTGTTAGAATCCAGGGGAAATGAGACAAAACAGATTTACAGGGATGGCAGAGTGGTCAAATTCCATGGCAACCCTCTGGACATTGTCCAAGAATGTATCCGGCCTATCAAACCGGTAAAATTGCCAGAGTTGCCGCCAGGTATTGGAGGCTTGTTTGGCTATTGGGGATACGAGTTGATTTCGTGGATTGAGCCACGGGTAAAGGTGTATCCTCCTGACAATGACAGTCTGCCTGATGGGATTTGGATGCAGGTTGACCATCTTTTGATTTTTGACCAGGTGAAGAGGAAAATATGGGCTATTGCCTACGCCGACCTGACACAACCCTATCTTTCTTTGGAACAAATTTATCAACAGGCCTGCGAGAAAATCTCTAAACTGGTACTAAAGTTACAACTGCCATTGCCGGTTTCTGCTAGGCCTTTTGAATTGAATCCTAGACCCCAAAAAGTTTCCTATAAAAGTAACTTTAGTAAAGAAGCCTTTTGTGCCAGTGTTGTCAGGGCCAAAGAGTATATAAGAGCGGGTGATATATTCCAGGTTGTATTATCACAAAAATTAAAGGCCAAATACAAAGGTAGTCCGTTTGAATTATACAGAGCTTTACGGCTGATAAATCCATCCCCCTACATGGCTTACTACAATTTTGATGGATGGCAGTTGATAGGTTCATCCCCGGAGGTGATGGTAAAGGTAGAAAAGACAGAGGAAGGAAAAACGAGGGCCATTATCAGGCCAATTGCTGGCACTCGTCCACGGGGGAAAACCCAGAAGGAGGATCAACAACTGGCCAGGGAGTTGTTAAACGACCCGAAGGAAAGGGCGGAACATGTTATGTTAGTGGACTTGGGGAGGAATGACCTGGGACGGGTGTGTGTCAAAGGTAGTGTTCATGTGGACGAGTTGATGGTGATTGAACGCTACTCCCACGTGATGCACATTGTAAGCAATATTGTAGGAGAATTGGAGCCTCAATACAACGCCTGGGACGCCCTTAAAGC
>DVEF01000083.1 GCA_015295805.1 Geminocystis sp. M7585_C2015_104
ACACCCCATTATAAAGGGTTTTTCGCAGCCATCCTCGTCGGTATAGGTAGCCTCCATGGCGGTGGAATATTTAGTGCCCAGTTGGAAAATGTGCCCCACCTCAATACCTCTAGTACTTTTTAGGGTTTGTTGGGGGTTGTGAATGGCCCTATCACCGGCCTTGGCCTTCCGCAGGTCTGCTATAATGGGGGGGAGGGTGAACTCTTTTCCCCAGTTAGCGCCAACCACGTGATATCCTGGTTCATTTGCCCCAGTTACAAAGTTATTCAATTCTACTACAGTATGGTCGGCCAGGCGGAGGAATTTGCCTACTACCGTCTCATTGGCTAAGATATAGTCGTCTGGTAAGTCTGGGGCAATATAGCCGAGGGGGAGGGGTTTAGCAGCCCATTGACTTTGACTGATTTCGTCGGCTACCTTTAGACTGATGAGGCTTTTGGCTTCATATTGGGAGGCGAGTTGGCTTAGCTGGTTAGCCAGTTTTACCTCATTTACCTCCTGATCTCCTCTAATGCTCACTAATACTAGCACTGTTTTGCCCGAGTCGTACAGGGCTTGGTACAATACATTTTTTACTACAATAGTCTCGGAGCATTGGAGGAAATCACAGACTTTGGCGATGGTTTCACAGTTGGGGGTTTCTTTTTTCTGGTAGGTGTCGAAGGGGGAGGTGGCGGGGGGGGTAGGGAGGGAGACAGCTTTTTCCACGTTAGCGGCATATGCCCCATCATCGGTGTAGAGGATTTCATCTTCGCCGGCGTTAGCCAAAACCATAAATTCCTGGGAAGCTGCACCACCTATGGCGCCAGAATCTGCCTCTACCACCTTGAAGGTTAGACCACAACGGGTGAAAATGTTACGATAAGCTTGTTCCATCCGGGCATAGGTTTTTTGTAGACATTCCCAGCTAGTGTGGAAAGAGTAGCCATCCTTCATTATAAATTCCCTTGCCCGCAGTAAGCCAAAACGGGGGCGTATTTCATCCCGGAATTTAGTTTGAATTTGATACAGGTTGACAGGGAGTTGACGATATGATTTAATGAGCTCGCGGGCTATGGTGGTTATCACCTCCTCATGGGTCGGACCTAAGGCCATAAGGCGGTTTTGACGATCTTGTAGGGAAAACATGATCCCTTCAGCCTTGGTA
>DVEF01000084.1 GCA_015295805.1 Geminocystis sp. M7585_C2015_104
GACGGGGGGCGAGGGGTTTATGGGGGTGACTGTGGGGGTTATGGTGGGAGTAGTGTTTGGGTTGGTAGTGGGGCTTATCTTGGTGGGGGTTGGAATTGGGGGAGTGGGATTTAGGGGGATGTATAGTTTTATGGCCATAGGTTTGAATGTGGGGTGGTTCATTATGGGCCCGCGGGGAGGGGTTATAATGGTACGGCCGTAGCTTTTCGGAATAATTCCTTTCCCAGTTTAAATCTTGGTTATTTGTGTCCCAGTTACGCATATATATAAATAGAATTTATTTGATAGTAAAAAATAGGAAGATAGATTAAAATATGAACTAGAGATAAAGGTAGGCTCCCCCCTTGTCTCGCTGGAGAACAAAGGGGGTTAACTATATATTAACTAATAAAAATATTTCTGCTCAACGGAAAGAAAATTAAGAAATAAATAAAGGATGATGAAGAAAATTTAATAGTGGGAGTGGGGGGATATTAGCGAGTTTCTGTGAGGGGGTATAGGCGGAAGATAGACTGGAAGAAGGCCCAGGCGGTTTTTATTTCTGGGGCTTTGACTTCGTCCCATTGTCCTGGTTGACAATAGAGATAGGGGATAAGTCGTCGGAGGATGGGGATAGAGAGGTTGACAAATCGGAGGCCCACTTGGACTTCGCCAGTGGGACTGTTTCTGCCGCCTCTATACCATTCTAGTTCCACGTCAATAGTAAGTCCAGCCAATTCACTGGCCAGCCCGGTAAAATGGATTTGGCCTTTTAACCCCTTTGGCAGATGGGGTGGGAGATAATTGCAGTGGGGGTATAGGAAAATACGGGCGCCACCTTCTGATATATCAAGTGTATATCCTGAGTATTGGTACTCGTCGAGGAATAGTTGACAATATTCGCGGCGGGGGAAACGGGTATGTCGTCGCTGGGGCACGTCTATAGAGGCGAGGATGCACATTGCCATGAGGATGAGATTATAACTGGACCACATCATGTTAATAATGAGGCTATCGGGGTTGACGATGGTGTCTTGAAGGGGGGAGGTACGCCAGATTAGTCCTACAATGGTAAGGATGGCGATTATGAGGAAGGGGCGTACCAGGAACCAATTGACATGGATTTTATGGGGGTCTATAATGCCCTTGGGGGTTACCTTGAAGCGTTTACCCTTAGGACGCCATAGAGTGTTGATGACGGTGGCTGCCATGGGGAGGCAGATAACAGTCTCATAGACATCAGACCAGAAAGCGGAGCGTAGTCCTTCTGTGAGCCAGGAGAAGGTCATTATATTACCTATGTAGTAGGGTAAATAGAAGTAGATAACCTCGTTGACTGTAGCTTTCAAAGGTGCTAGGCCGAAGAGGAGGTAAGCCAGGGGGATAAGGAGAAAGAGGACTCTGGGGATAGACAGTAACCAGTAGACTATAGAGAGGGAGTGCGAGAAGCGTTGTGGGAGACTGAGGTTAGGTGCGGTGAGGAAGTTGCCCTTGAGGAAGAGCATTTGTAGTGTTCCTTGACACCAGCGTAGTCTTTGGTTGATATAGGCACTGATGTTTTCTGGGGACAAGCCGGCGGCGAGGGCTTCATTAAGGTATTTAACACGGTAACCGAGGGTTTGCAGTCTAAGACTGGTAAAATAGTCTTCTGTAATGCTCTCGGTGGGGATACCGCCAATTTCATCGAGGGCGGAACGACGGATTACGAAACAAGTGCCACAGCATACTACGGCATCGAAGAAGTCGCGGCTAGGTTGGATGAAGCGGAAGAAGAGGGTTTGCTCGTTGTTAACAGTTCCTTGTAGTCCTAGGTTAACGGTGATAGGATCTTCGTTAAAGAAGTGTTGGGGGGTTTGTACCAGGGCTGTTTTGGGGTCTTGAAAAAAGCCCACAGTTCTGGTAAGGAAGTTACGACAGGGGACAAAATCGGCATCGAAGACGGCAATCAATTCCCCGGTGAGGGTGGGGAGGGCGTGGTTGATATTGCCGGCTTTAGCGTGACGGTTGTCAGGGCGATCGCGGTATTCACAGCCCAATTCAGCGGCTAATGCCCTAACTTCGGGACGACGGGTGTCATCAAGGAGATATATTTTCTTGTGGGGGTAGTCCATAGCCTGACAGCCGATGACAGTGCGGCGGAGGATGTCTACTCCCTCGTTGTAGGTGGGGATGATGACATCTACCCAGGGGAGGTATTTGCCTTGGACAACGGCTTGACTGAGACGGTCTGCTTCTGGACTACGATCTATGGAGAAGATGGTGTGGAAGAAGAAGGCGATGGAGTTGAAGAGGTTGAGGGATTCGGCCAAAAAAAAACTACAGATACAGTGCCGTTAAGGAAATCTTCTAGGTTAAGACTGTTGAAGAGTCGCCACAGCCAATAGCGAATACCAAAGAGTGCAAGACCACTACTAACAATAAGTCTAGACAAGAAGTTGGGTTTTGGCCACAACTCTTTTACCACGAAGGTCATGGTCAGCCAGACGATAGCAGGCAGGAGAAGAGCTTCTAGACTAGTGCCGGGAGTCATGAATAGTACCCTTCCCTGACGCCAAAGGCCGACCAAATTGGGGATTAGATTGTGCCAGTCCAAAAGGGGGAGAAGGTGGGGTAACTCAGGGAGAAGCTCCCACACCGCCACGACGGTGATGGAGGTTATTCCGGCCAAGAGAATCCAGCCATCCCAGCCAATGCGACGTGTTGTCATTGCTCTCCACTTCGAGGACTATCTCTACACTTTGGCCAACACCACAGAAATTACCGGCGGTCAAATCCGAGGGCAATTGTTGGAGGGTGACGTCCACTGCTAGTTCGTTACGTACCAAGTCGGGGGGTGGGACTGCCACATTTTCCCCCACTTGTACTTTGCCGACGCCACCGCGAATAGCTCTCACAGTGCCTTTTATTTCCCTACCAGTTCCATCTAAAAGTCTGACCCTGGCGGGTTGTCCAATATAGAGTTTAGCATTAGCTCTTTCTGACACGAGGCCGGTGGCCCAAACATCTTTACAGTCCAGTAACTTGAGTACCGGGTCACCTGCGGATATTGGGATACCCAGAGGTCCTGTTTTGTGTATTACAGACCAAACTACAGTATCATTAGGGGCTTTTAGTTGGGCACTTCGTTGTAAAGCCAGTTGTCTGTTGATGATTTCTATTTCCCTACGCAACTGGGTGATGGTAGTTTCATTTTCTAACAATTCAGCTTCTATTTCCTTCTTTTCCACTTCCAAGTCTAAAAGACGAATTTGGGGGAAACTGAAATTACGGGCGGAGTCTAATTGTAGTCCTTTGCGGACAGCTTCGAGGGCGGCCTGTTGACGACGCAATTCTGCCTTTTTGTTTTCCACAACCTTTGCAGCCTGTTCAGCTTTAGTTATGGCGGCATCGGCCACATTTTGTGCCACTACCCCTTCTCTTGCCAGGAAACTATAACGGTCTGCCTCCAGTTTAGCAAAGGCCAGGGCTTCTTCTGCCTCTTTTAGTTGGGCGAGGGTGGCTTCTACGACACTTTCAAAATACTTGACCTCCAGATTGATTTGATTTTCCTTATAGTCTTTGAATTGGTTGATCAGTTGTATACGGTTAGCCAGTTTACGGGTGAGGCTTTTTTTTCTTGCCAATGCCACGGCGAGTCGGGTTTCCAGATTTTGGCGATCTGTTTCTAGTTGGGGATTTCGTTCGTTGCGGATTTCGCCCACCACCTCGCCCTTTTTGAGGGCATCTCCTGGACGTAAGTCTTTAAGTGTGAGGGTGCCGGTGATGGTAGCATACATGTCAATTACTGCGCCGTTAAGATAGCCTACCCTGCTTACCACATAGCGTTGCCTATTCCAGAGTAGATAACCCGCCACCCCTATTAAGGCCAAACCGAAGGCGACTCGGAGGGCTTTAAACATGGCCCTCCTGATGGCCTTACCCCTTTCGCCGGAGTCAACTTGCGGTTGTTGTTGAAATTCCTTTTTTGTGACTCGGGTATCCATAGGGGTGGAAACAGCATCCTATCCACTTTTGTGCCCGGGTGAATTTTTGTGAATCATTGTAAATTGGCTTAAAGACTCACCGGGGGAAAAAGAGGGACATAAGGGAGGCTATTAATGGTTTTCAGTTTTTGTTTCCATTTTAGACTGGTCTTTTGGGCGGTAGGGTTTTCTTTTTTTCATTTTCATTAAAGATTCATTAAAGAGTTGTTAAAGATTTTTTTGGCACAAAAGAATTCTGTCCCTGAATACACTTAATATTTTTTTGCAGCTATGAGATGGTAATTATTTTTTCTTGTTTTTTACTGTTACAATTGCTGTTTTAAGTATAAATACTTAAATAGAATTAGGGAGATAAATAGGAACACCAATCACTCCAGCCGCCGGGGTACAATTTGCCGTGGTGGACACCAATGGCAGCAAGGGACATGAGATTAACACAGGCGGTGACACCAGAACCACAGTAGACAATAATCTCCTGGGCGTCTAAATAGGGTTGCCAGAGGGATTGTAGTTCCTGTGTAGATTTTAAGAAACCGGTATCGGTAGTGACTTGTTGCCAGAATATATTTTTAGCACCGGGGATGGAGCCAGCGACAGGGTCAATGGGTTCCTCTTGGCCAAGATAACGGGAGGGGCTACGGGCATCGACAATTACCGCATTGGGGGAATTAAGCCGTTGTTTGACATAATGGATGTCCACCACCCAGTGGGAGTTGACTGTTACCGGGAAATGTCCTTGACCGGGGGGAGGGATGTCACTGGTGACGGGGTAGTGGTGTGACTGCCACTGTTGCCAACCGCCATCCAGGATAAACACCTTGTCATGGCCTAGATATCGCAGTAACCACCACAGACGAGAGGCAAAGGCGAAACGAGAGTCGTCGTAAACCACAACAGTAGTCAGATTTTTAAAAATGCCTATTTGTTCTAATTTTTGTGCCAGGATGTAGGGATTGGGGAGGGGGTGTCTGCCACCATGGGCCTGTGGTGGACTGGAAAGGTCTTTGTTTAAGTCTAGATAGTAGGCATTTTGGACATGACTGGCTAGATATTGTTGATACCCCCAAAGACTATCTTCTAGGCGAAAACGACAGTCGATTATCTTTACCAGGGGGGATTGTAAATTGTCTCTAAGCCACTGGGGGGAAACAACAGTCTGGATAGGAGTCATATGTGGAAGGGAATTGGGAGGAAAATCAGAGAAATACAACTTCAAGGGTAAAACATATGGACATAGGCGCGAAAGGGGGGGAGGGGAAAGAGAGCGAGGGAGAAAGCCGTTGTTTTCAAGGATTTGAACTATTTGTCAGAGATTACCAGCAGTGGGATAAAAAAAGACTAAGCCAGAAAGAGGAAGAGGAGGGGTAGGGGGTGCAGAGGGCGAATACCCCCTATCTATTGTAGTCTTGTCCAAGGAAGGTGGCTCAACTGTAAAATTCTCTCATATGGTTGCTCGACGGCTCCCCTTTTAACCCGAGAAAAAGAGGATAGAGAGAGTTAGTAACTTCATATCCCCTACATCCTACTCCCTATACCCTAACCCCCACATCCCATCCCCCTATGGTGTGGAATAGGGTATTATGATACTAAAAGAGGGTCTGTGGAGGAGAAGGATGGGCACCAGTGGAGAGAATCCCACAAGGGGCAAGGAAATGTCCGAGTTAGTGGATCCGGGTTTACTCAAGGCTGCTAGGGAGATATATCACACCTACTGTTACTTCCACGTAAAACTACCAAAACCTCCTATAGGGGTGGCCATTGACAGGAAAACTTACCGAGGGCAGCTGCTGTTTACTAAACGTCCTATTTTGCTGCCGTGGGAAAACTTCATTCCCATCAGCCAAATAGAATCTGAAACTTGATTTTGCTCCACCATTGTGTGATACAATTGGCCCATAACCATAGTCCCAGCAGTTTATGCTCCGTTATGCCTATTTTCCGGGCTGTGTTGCTCAAGGCGCCTGTAGGGAATTACACCAGTCCACCCTAGCCATTAGCGAGGTTTTAGGGATTGAACTAGTGGAACTGAAAAAGGCCTCCTGTTGTGGTTCTGGCACTTACAAAGAGGATTCACAGCTATTAGAGGATGCAGTGAATGCCCGCAACATAGCCCTGGCGGAGGAAGAGGGCCTTCCCCTTTTAACCCACTGTAGCACCTGTCAGGGGGTAATTGGCAGTGTGGACGAGAGACTAAAAGAGGCAAAGGAAAACAATCCTGAGTATCTGGCCAAAATCAACCAGCTGCTGGAGAAGGAAAACTGTCATCCATACCGGGGGATTACAAGGGTAACGCATTTGTTGTGGGCCTTAATTGGAGATTATGGTTTAGAGGCGTTAAAGGGAAAGGTGGTTAAACCGCTGGCGGGGTTGAGATGTGCCGCCTTTTATGGATGTTACCTGTTAAGGGCACAAAAACATCTTCCCTTTGATAGCCCCTGGAATCCCCAGTCCTTAGAAAGGATTTTTACCACAGTGGGGGCTACTGCTGTTTACTACGAGGGGAGAATCAAATGTTGTGGGTGGCCCATTTCCAGTTATGCCAGCCAACAGTCCTTTCAAATGGCAGGGAAGCATCTGTTGGAGGCGATGGCCAACGGCGCCGACTGTATTGTAACCCCTTGTCCCCTATGTCATCTGAATTTGGACTCTCGGCAGCCGGAAATAGCCCGGGTTTTAGGAAGGAAAATCAATTTACCCATTCTCCACCTGCCCCAACTAGTAGGCTTAGCATTGGGGATATCGCCGCGGAAACTGGGATTGTATAATCACGTTGTTTCTACCAGGGGAGTGTTGAAAAAACTAGGGCTATCATGACACCACTAGAAAGGGCAATAGAAGAATTTAATCAGGGGAAATACTACCAATGCCATGACACGTTGGAGGCTATTTGGATGGAGGCTGTGGAACCAGATAAGACATTCTATCAGGGAATCCTGCAAATTGCAGTAGCCTGTTACCACCTCAATAGAAATAATTGGCGCGGTGCGGTGATGCTGTTGGGGGAGGGGACAAGAAAACTAAGGGAATATGAACCAGAATACATGCAAATAGCCGTAGACGAGTTGGTGAGACAAAGTTGCGAACTATTGATGGCCTTACAGAATATGTCTCAGGGGGATGGGCGGGTAGCAGACGGACAGCAAAAAGGGAAAGATAACCTCCGTCTGCCCACCATCCGTCTTGTCAACCAGTAGGACTAACTGTCATTGGCTTTTGTGGGGGGTTGTTGGGATTGCCAGTCTTTTGAAGAAGATTGCAATTCTTCCGAAGGAGGCTGCTGTTGAAAGTCAAAGAAGCCAGCATAGGCCTCCATGCCGTGTTCGCCAATATCTAGACCCACATACTCCTCCTCGGGGGGCACTCTTAGCCCAAACAGGAGCCTCAAAACAGACCAGAACAGGGTACTCAATACAATCATAGTGACGCCGACGGCTACGACTCCCAAAAATTGAATCCCCAACAATTTGAAGTCCCCACTGGAGAAAAAACCATTTACTGTCTTGTCACCGTAAATTTCGCCGTCAGCAAACAGTCCCACAGCCAAAGTGCCCCAAATGCCATTCACCAGGTGAACCGAAATGGCACCCACCGGGTCGTCTATTTTTAGTAATTCAAAAATATATACAGAGACAACTACAAGAATCCCGGCAATAGTGCCAATGGTGATGGCATTACCGTAGGATACCATAGCACAGCCGGCAGTAATGGCCACCAGTCCTGATAAAACGCCGTTGATGGTAAGGGACAAGTCAGGTTTTCCTGCCAGAATCCAACTGGTAATTGTACCGGCCAGGCCCCCAGAGGCAGCCGAAAGGTTTGTGGTCAAAGCAATACGGGCTATATGCTCATTCACCTCCATGGTGGAACCACTGTTGAAGCCAAACCAGCCTATCCAGAGGATAAAACAGCCCAGGGTGGCAATACTTAAATTGTGTCCGGGCAGTGGAGTAATACTGCCATTACTGGAATACTTACCTAGTCTTGGGCCTAGTAATATGGCTCCGGTGAGAGCACACCATCCTCCCACAGAATGTACTACGGTAGAGCCAGCAAAGTCCAAAAAGCCCATTTTGTCCAACCAGCCACCGCCCCATGCCCAGTGTCCCACCAGGGGATAGGCGAAGGCCGTCAATAAGAAGCTAAACCAGAGAAAGTCAATGAATTTAATCCTTTCTGCCACCGCTCCCGAAACGATGGTAGCCGCTGTGCCGGCAAAAGCCACTTGAAACAAAAACTTGGCCGCTAGGGGAACTCCCGTCCAACTCAAAGCAGTATATACCCCTTCATAGTCACTGCCCGTGGCGGGGCTATTGTCTGCACCTTTGAGGAAAAAACCCTGACTGCCTATAAAGTCATTGCCATCGCCGAACATCAGGGCAAAACCAATGGACCAAAAAGCGAGGGTGGTAATGCCAAATACAATGAGGTTTTTTGACAACAAATTAACTGCATTTTTACTGCGACAAAAGCCGGTTTCCAGCATGGCAAAACCGGCATTCATGCTTATTACCAAAACCGAGGCCAGCACCACCCACAGGGTATCTAAACCTATCTTTAACTCCCTTGCGACTGTTCCCGTGGCTATTCCATTTTCTTGGGCGTAAACTCCATAGCCGGAAAACAAAATCAAAATAGCACTCAGCAAAATACAACCTTGAATACTAGTATTGTTTTTTATTTTCCTCGCCGCCGCCGCGATTTTCCTTCTTGTTCGTCTTTCCCACATCTGTCCCCACCTACTATTTTCTGTGGGGATTATATAGGGTTATAGTTTTAGCAATGGCATCAAATTTTACAAATTTTAAGACTTAACTAAGGGGGGCTATAAATCATAATCAACTCCTGTTGTGGATTATATACCTCCACATAAACCCCATATTTTGCACTAATGTACTGATAGTTTTTTTCCACCTGATTTATATGATTAATTATCCTACTGTCCTGGAGGCCGTTTCCCATCATACCTCCCATTTCCGAGAGGCTACTTATTTTTTTCAGGTACTCCGGGGTCAGATAGATTTTCACGTAATTATTTTCCACTAAGTATTGACAAATATTCTCCGTGCCCTGACAAATTGTGTGCAGTTCTCTTTTAATTTCTTCCCTTGTGACGGCAATTTTGAGCTGGCTCCTAGCCTTTTGTAACTGTTTTTCTGCCTCTTTTTTCCAAGCCTGAATTGCCTGTTTTTCCCAGCTCTCTGCTGGGATTTTTTCGCTGATAGCAAGGGCATCTTGCCAGTATTTAACAGCTTGACTCCATTGATTTTCTGTTTCTGATTTTTTAGCTAGTTTGCTTTTTTGTTCGACCATTTTTTTATAATTTTGGGCAGATTCTTCCCTTCTTATTATTGCCTGAACTCCTTTTAATTTTTGCTGATAATCTGAGAAAAGCTCATTTCCTTCTCGAGAAGCACTTGTGTTGAGTGGGATTGACTGCAGATGAGCGATAGCCCTTTTCCATTTCGACTCCAACTTTTTCAGTTTTAGCAAATTATCCACATTCCCCTGTAAAGCCTCTGCTTCAGACGCCAATTTTTTTGCGGTGGCAAGGGTTTTTTCTGCCTTTTCCTCCGCGTCTATTTGCGTTTCTACCAATTCCAATTGTTTTTGGCATTCAGCAATTTTTCTGTTTTTGACTTCCTGAAGCTGGGGTATGTCTATCTGATTCAGATAATCCACTGCCTGTTGCCAATACTGTTGAACACTTTTCCATTCAGTCAAAGAAAGGGGAGGATTTAAGGTCATGTTTCTGGCATAATTCGCTGAAAGATTTGCCTTTTCAAACAGTTCCAAACTTTCTATATAACTCCGGTATTTTCCAATAATTTTTTCCGCTTTGCCATGATATCTTGACCAGGGAGGTATAGCTTGTAAATATTTAATCCGCGCCACTATTTCCCTTTTCAAAGTTTCAATTTCTTCCCGAGAAAATTCCTTGTTGTTAACCCGGTTCAGTAGGAAGTCTATATCAGTTTCCTCTATTAAAGCACAGTCTCCTAAAACACAGGGGCGAGTAAAATAGTAACTGATTCCTACGGTCAACAAACTGAACAACCCCAAAGTAAAGACTAAGATTCCCGAAAAGTTTTCTAATTTTATGGAAAAGACATAGTCTTTTTTTTTAGAATAGTTACTACTGCTAAACAAACGGCGATTATCTTCCTCGAAGCTGTAGAAATATACCAGATCAGGGCGGTGAAAATCTCGGATAATAAAATTGTCTAATATTTGACGTCTCCTGATGACTTGGACAATCAAATCCACGATGGTTGGTAAATCTTCCTGATGGTATTCATAAAGAGAAATAAAGAGGACATTGCAGTTATTTTCCTCAAGGATTTCACAGGAGAAATTAAATTTAACAAATTGAGCCGCAACCTCACTAATCTCTCGGGCAAGCTCGTCGGCAGTAATACCTAGTCCAGAGGCGGTTTTGAGTAGCATAAAATATATGAGATTACTCTAGTTCCAGAGCAACAATATTGTTGTTAAAATGATATAATCGGGGGGAGAGAATTGTCTACGAAAACAAGAAAATGATATTACTAGGAGACACGGATAAAAAATGAAAGGGTCATGGTAGCAAAATTGGCCACGGAAATATTATCATCTATTGTTAGAGCTACTGTGTAAACCAATAGGGAGCAGGAATAGGGATTTGTGTTATATCTAGCAGAAGTAAAAGGACAAACAAGAAGCTTTGTAACAGGGGCATACAAAACGGAGTTGAGACTGCTGGCGGCCCAAACAGCAGAACAAACATGGAATACCATAGGCGGGGAAGAAGTGGTCGTAACAGAGGCCATCAACGAACCGACGACAAAGGGGGCCCTCTATGTCCTCAACCTGGATGCCCAGAAACAACTCCTGTCTCAGCCTGAATTGGCGGGACAAAGGATTGTCAACTATCTGCGTCACTTCTCCCGAGTGTTGGAAAAGACAAAGGCCCAAGAAGAGGAGATAGAAGCATGGAAAAATTCACTTAGAATACAAGGAGAAGAAATAGCCCGGCGTCAGGCCGAACTCGACCTGGAACAACAGATAATACAGCAGCAAAAAGAAGAATTGGCCCGTCTGGAGGAGGAAAAGGAAAAACTCAGTGGTGCCTGGGAACAACTTAGACAACAGCAGGCAAAAAACAACGAAAACAAGGCCAAGTTAAGAGCCCTCATCACAAAAGTACAGGAGGGCAGCTACAGGGAAGAACTACAATCCCAGGCTCTTGCGGCCATAGAAACACAAACAGCAATACTGGAAAAACTACAACAAAGACTGTCACAGGAAAAAGCAACACTGGCAGAAAAACAAGAGCAGTTGGCCACAAAAGAAAAAGAATTGGCGCAAAAAAAGGCAGAAACCACAGAAATACAGCAAAAACTCCAACAAGCCCTCCTCAGTCTGCAGTTACAACAACAGGCCTTGACAGAAAAAGAAGAGGCTCTGAAATATGTAGTTAATGCATTGGAAGTACTGGAAAACCTAAGACAGGATATTGTCTATCTGATGGACGAGGAGCAAACTAGTGTGGACTGTCAAGAGTTGGAAAACATGCCAATTGTGGACTTGGAAGAAAGGTTTAATAACCTCAAACAAGAAACTGATAAACTGGTGGAGTTTGTCAATATGCAAGAAGAGGAGTTGTCCTTACAGGCAGAGGAGGTTAGGGAAATACGAAAGAAACTGGCGGTAGCGACAGAAAGAGAACGCCCTTCCCTAGAGGAGGAACTGGCAGACGCCCAGGAATCACTGAAGATGCTAAATGAGACATTGGTAGGACAAAGGAAAAATCTACGCAAACAACAAAGAATCCTCAACGAACACCTGAAAATCCTCAGTCGTCGTAAGGGGATTGTGGAGGTGGACTTCAGGGAAACTATTAGTCTGAGGCCATTGAAGGAAGAAGTAGAAGTACAAAAAGAAATCCTTTGCCAAAAAAGAGAACAAATAGCCGCCGAATTGGCCTCCCTTAGGGAGGCCAAGGCTAACTTGGAGGCAGAATACAATAAACAACAACAACTATACAAACAGGTTCAACAACAGCAGGAAGAGATGGAAGTACAATGGCGACAAGTATATGAAGAGGTGATTAGGGCAGAAGCGGCAGTAAGCCTACTAGAAGAAAATATCCCCTCCCTGCAGGTTTGTTTACAGGGAATTAGAGAATCTGTTGCCCACACCAAGCCTCCCACTGAGGTGGTGCAACTGTTGAGGGAAATAGAAGCTACACTATAGTCCACCATCAAACCACAGTGAAGACTCTCAACTGTTTACTTCTTGTTTTTTTTGTCTGTTTTCTGCCACAACCCACAGTGTGGGCAGACGGGCAAAAAGCCCCTTCGGATGCCGCAGAAGAATTGGATTTGCCCCGGGATATTATAGAAAATAGCCCCGTGATTCAAAAATGGCTCAAGGAAATCCCCGACGTAGCCGGGGAAATTCGCCACAAACCCAGTTTTTCCACCCTCTTGCGCCTCGGTTATAGCCAATTTCCCTCTTCCCACCACGCTGGTGGTTTTTCTTTTGCCTTGGAAGACTTGTTTATTGCCAACACCCCCCTTACTGTGAATGCCCAATACAGTCGGAATTTTGACGGTGCCAACAGAAAACAAAAACGACAAACAGCAGGGGGTAGTCTCCAATATTATCTACTCCCCCTAGGAGACTATGTAAATGTAGCACCAATAGTAGGCTATAAATACATCAAAACCGGCGACTATGCCACGGGAGGTTTAAATTTAGGGGTTAAACTCAAATTGGCCCTATCTCCGGGTGGTGGCAGCGACATCTCGGTGACTCAGAGTTTTCTTTCCCCTACTAGTAGTCAAGAAGTAGGCATGACGGAAATTACTGCCGGTTATGCCATCACCAAGAGTATGCGGCTTTTCAGTGGCATCAGTTGGCAAAACTCCATCAAACAGGCTGATTCCCAGGTGACTGTGGGACTAGAATTGCTTTTAAAATGAACACAAAACCCCCACCGCCCCCCCTTTTTGTTATGAATCCTCTCCGCGGTGGAAAAATAAATATAATAGTTCTCAACTACTACTGTAGACCTATGAATCAGGGCGAATTATCTAGGGGGGACATATTAGTACAAAGATACCTCATAAAGGAAAAAATCGGTGTCGGTGGCATGGGCACTGTCTATAAGGCTCAGGATTTGGCCTGTAAAAACCAAAATGTGGCTGTTAAAGTATTTTCTCGTGCCCTGGACGACATGAAAATGCTAAAACAATTCCAAAAAGAGGCTACCATTTGTGCTCTTTTGTCTGAGAGAAGTGAAAATATCGTCAGGGTAACTGACTACGGCATTGACGAGAAAAAAGTGCCTTTTTATGTGATGGAATTGCTAGAGGGGGAAAATCTGGATGATTATATCGATGTACATGATATTACCCTTGAACAATTTATAGACTTTGTCTGTCAAATCTGTAGGGCAATGGAAACCGCCCACAATGGTATTTTTTTTGAGGGTCAAATTTGTCCCATCATTCACCGAGACCTTAAACCCAGTAACATTTTTGTCGTAGAAACAAAAACAGGAAAACAGCTAATTAAAATACTGGATTTTGGAGTAGCAAAAATACTAAAAGAAGGGAATGAAAAACAAACAGAATTTATGGGCACCCCCAGATATTCCTCTCCCGAACAATTAGAGGGAAAAAGGTTGGACAATCGCTCCGATATTTACAGTCTGGGGATGATTATGTACAGACTGCTTACTAAAAAATACCCTTGGGATTTAGAGATAGATTCTCCTGCAGAATGGTACAAGGCTCATACCACCAGAAAACCCAACCCCTTCCCCCGTCATTTAAATATACCCTCCGAGCTAGAAGATTTAGTGCTAAAATGCTTAGAAAAGGCACCAGAAAATAGACCACAAAACGCAGGTGAAATTATCCAAAAACTAGAATCCATTGCTCGTAAATTACAGGCCAATAAATCCAAATCCTCTTCCCGCGACACCAAAGGCACCCTTTTCAAAATCCAGTCTCGGGATCAATTCCTATTATCTAACACCTGGCCTAATACTATGCCAAAACAAAAAATCGTTTTTCCCCGTCTAGTTGCATATGAGGATAGGCCCCTTCCTACTGTCTGTGCCATGTTAGAGACAGAGGATATTGAAAGACGTAAAAATAACATACGTTACAGTCAATTTCTTTTTCAAAGTTATCCCCATCCAATGATCTTATGGGTAACCGCACTTTATAGTCCTAAAGATGGCCCCCGTTGGCTACCCTGTTATATCGATTTAAAAACAAAAGTCGGCCAACAGATGATTGAGGCTTTGCTAGAATCAAAGGAGTATTTTGTCCTTTTATTTTCTTTGGAACCTCCCCACAGTTGTCAACATGTTTTACCATTTAAGGTGCTTCTGAAACAAAGGACTAATCTTAAACAATGGATGTCAGTTAGCAGCATGATAGCCGTAAAGCACCATGATGAAGCTATTTTTAGCAAGCGAAAACTTAAACAGGATTTGGAACTATTAAAACCGAAAATTGTCACGGAACTGGAAAAAACTAACACTCTGGAAGTTTACGGCTGATTATAATTTCTACTCCCCCAGCTTTCCTTCTATTATCTTGATGAGTTTAGCTGTATCCGCATTCCCCTCTTGATCTAATGAGGGTCCTATTGTTTCCAATATGTTTCCCTCCTTGCTTAGTAAAAATTCAAGATATTTTTTGTTGTAAAATGCTGGCCAAAAATTGGGATTAATTTTTAGGATGGTTTCGTAGGTAGCCAAACACTGTTTATAAAGTCCCAAATCCGCCTGGAGAATACCCAGATTGTAATGGCTGGGAATATGATTAGGATTTAAGTCTAATGCCTTCTTATAGTATTCCATTGCCTTTTGATGCTGACCTAACTTCTGATAAATCACCCCTAGATTGTAATAAGCGGAACAAAAATTGGGATTTAATTTGATAACATTTAAGTAGTCCTCAATAGCACTATATTTATCTCCTAGGCGATAATAAACCCCGGCGCGATTATAAAAGGACTGAAAGAAACTATTGTCTATCTGAATGGCAATGGTATAATCCTCCAGAGACTGGTTTAAGTTGTTGAGTTTAGCATTAATAAAACCCCTGTAAAAGTAGGCAAAAAAATTTATGCCCGTCAGAGCAATCTCCCTGTTAAAACATTCTAGGGCATCCTTGTATTTTCCCGATTGAAGATAAATCACTCCCAACAAGTGATAGGTAAGATGGTGGGAAGGATTCAAATCTAGGCTTCTTAAACAATCACGAGTTGCCAGAAAAAAATTCCCCAATTTGTAATAACACAGCGCCCTAAAAAAGAAAAACTTGTAACCCTGCACCTTGCCATTAAAAAAATCGTCCAATTCTCGACCTTCCAGCAGGCTGTTTATCATAATAATAGCGTTGCTGTATTCGCCTCGCTTTATAAAAAGACTTAAATCTTCAAGATGGTATTTTTCTTCCCGGACAACATCACTCAAACAATAAGAGAAACCCCCCATGTAAAATAGCTCCTCTAGCCGTAAACTCAATTGAGATGCCTGTTTATCATGGCGCCACAGGAAATGCCATCTGTTGGTCAAAATTTTCCTAGGCAAGAATCCTAAGAATGTCAAGGAACAATGTTCCGGTTTCTCGCTTGAATTTTTGGTAATTGAACAGAAAATAAATATGTGATTTTGTTCAGACTCATCCTGGTATACGGCAAGGGGATTGTTGTAATTATATCCCGGGAAAGTTTTGACATACACTCTGATTTTGTGATTCTGTTTAAGGACAAATCTATTAATCAAAACGTCAACTCTTTGAAAATCAGCGGGAGAGTGAGGACGAAAATCGGGCAGTAAAAGGTCACTAAAACAGGATAAAACAGCGGCGACAATCAATCTTTGATAGAACAGAACTGTAAAGACTTTCTCATAATCAGAATGACAGTTAAATTTGTCAACTATCTTGGCAGTATCCAGGTGGGAATCATGAATGGCAGTCCGAATAAAGTCACTTTTAAATGTCACTACTTCGCCGAAAACCCCCGAAAAATTGTTGTCTTTATGTAACAAATTGCCCCTTTGCAGGCGGAGACAAAAATCTTGTTGCTGTTGTTGTAATAGGCTAAAACAGTTCATTTTTAACCCAAATTCCCAGGATTATCACCCATCAGCCGCCGTTAAGGTTATTGTAGTCCAAGTGCTGGGAGAATGACTGTGTACTCGAAAAAACAGTTGATGGAAAGGAACGCCAGTGGTAGGATAGGGCGAGGGGTTAAGTGAGTGAATGGACGTAATTAATGGCACAAAATTGGTCCGAAATACTAAAACAGCTATTAGAAAAACAATCCCTGACTCAGTCTCAGGCAGAAAATCTAATGAGGGGATGGTTAAATTCACAAATACCACCCGCCCTGTCTGGCGCCATCTTAATCGCGCTACAGACTAAGGGGGTATCCGGTGAGGAATTAGCAGCAATGGCAAGGGTTTTACTAACAAAAGTCTATGATGATGACAGGCTAACAGGGCAACAGTCAAATACAATCCACCACCCATACCCAGTAATTGACACTTGTGGCACAGGAGGCGATGGGGCTTCCACCTTCAATATATCCACAGCAGTGGCCTTCGTCTGTGCCGCCGCCGGGGCAAAAGTAGCTAAACATGGTAATCGTTCCGCCTCTAGTAGAGTGGGTTCGGCAGATGTGTTAGAATACCTGGGGATAAAGCTAAACGTGCCACAAGAAGTAGCTAGGGCCGCCCTCGAGGAAGTGGGCATCACTTTCCTCTTCGCCCCAGGGTGGCACCCGGCCATGAAGGCCGTAGCCCCCATCCGCCAAGAGTTAAAGGTGAGAACAGTGTTTAACCTCCTAGGTCCTTTAGTGAACCCATTATACCCCACTGGACAGGTTTTGGGAGTGTATGACAGCTCTTTACTACAACCAATGGCAGAGGCATTAAAACTGTTATCCCGGCAAAGGGCTATAGTAGTTTACGGCAGAGAAAAACTAGACGAGGCGGGGTTGGGGGACTTGACGGATGTTGCCTTTGTAGAAGAGGGGAAAATCGAAAGAGGTATAATTAATCCCATGGAATTGGGGCTGGAGTCGGCCCCCTTGTCTGCCTTGAGGGGAGGAGATGTGAAAGAGAATGCCGAAATCCTCACTAGGGTATTACAGGGGAGAGGCACAAAAGCACAAACTGAAGTTGTGGCACTGAATGCTTCTTTGGGATTACAAGTAGCTGGAGTTGTAACCCTTGGTAATCATCATGAAGGGGTTAAACGGTCCCTGGAAATTCTAGCCAGCGGGGAGGCTTGGCGCAAACTCACAGAATTGGTGGATTTCTACGATCGGGGGACATCCGTGTAGAAACTAACAAAGGGACTTCCCCTCGATTTTCAAAAAAGATACCCCCGGATTATAACCTAGCTCGGTATAATTGACTAAAATTTACTAATTCCTCACCATAAAGAAATTGAGGGGACTAAAAAGGGAGTGGGGACTTTTTAAAGAATCCTATATCATTTGTTTTATTTTTATATACTGAAACTAGAGTGCCACCTTTTTAAAGAGTGCCATGAATGAAGGGGATTTGGACAATATGTTAGCTCAACACCTGGGGGCTACACCCAAGGGTAAGCCAGCCAATCACAATCTGCCGGCAGGTGTAGTCAAAAAGACAAAACCAAAAGAAGAATTACCAGAGATGGAAGTCAATCAAATGTTTGCTTGCAATGTAGCACAGATAAAGGTAGTGGGCGTCGGC
>DVEF01000085.1 GCA_015295805.1 Geminocystis sp. M7585_C2015_104
GGCCTATACTATGTGCCATAGGCACGATCGCCGGCGTCTCCCAAACCGGGGACAATATAGCCGGCATCGTTGACTTGTTCGTCGATCATAGCACTGTAGATGACAAGGGAGGGGTACTGGGCGCTGAGTTTTTGGAGGGCAGGGGGTGCAGCCACAACAGAGATAATACGGATGAAGTCGGGATTGCCTCCCCGTTGACAAATTTCTTTCATGGCCAACATAATAGTGCCGCCGGTGGCTAACATGGGTTCGAGGATAAGGATAGGGGTATTGGGGGGAAATGTTTCTGGTAGTTTGTTAAGATAGCAGGTGGGTTGGAGGGTGGACTCATCCCTAACTATTCCTAGATGGTAAGTGGAGGCGAGAGGGATAACTGTCTGACTGCCCTCTGCTAGGGCTAAACCGGCTCTCATGATGGGCACTAGGGCTATTTTGACCTGAGGGTTGATAAAGGTGGCCTTAGCCTTTGCTAGGGGGGTTTCAATTTCTCCCTCTGTGGTTGGCAACCACTCCCTTACTGCCTCGTAGGTAAGCCAACGCCCCAATTCCACCATGGCGGTTTTAAAAAGGGGGGTGGGGGTATTCTTGTCCCTTGCCACGGCCAACCAATGCTTGATAAGGGGGTGGGGAGGCACATAAATTCTCAACTGGGCTGCCATGATGTTTTTCCCTCCCAGATAGCTCAGATAGTCAGTGTCTCATTATACTGGCTCTGGATATACCATAAACCACAGTCAATAGTGACTTGAGGGACAATCTAGTATATTGTTAGGTGTTGGACTAGTAATAGGCGGTTGGAGATGACTAACACCGACAAAGATTATACTAAAGTGGAATTACAAAGAGAGGACAAGGGAGCCAAAGCGCGTCAGTTGTTGGGGATGAAAGGGGCGGCAAGGGGCAAGAACATCTGGCTTATAAGGCTACAACTGATGAAGCCCATAACATGGATTCCCCTAATGTGGGGAGTAATTTGTGGGGCTGCTTCTTCTGGGGGGTTTGTATGGAGCGTAGAGGATGTGCTCAAATCCCTGACTTGTATGTTTATGTCTGGCCCTCTTATGGCCGGTTATACTCAGACTCTCAATGACTATTATGACCGGGAAATCGATGCTATTAATGAGCCCTATCGCCCCATCCCCTCCGGCGCCATTTCCGAGGGACAGGTCATTGCGCAAATAGTAGTACTCTTATTGGCTGGGGTTGCTACAGCCTATGGACTGGATAGGTGGGCAGGGCATCAGTTTCCCACTATTACCTGTTTAGCTCTCGGTGGAGCCCTCCTATCTTATATCTACTCGGCACCCCCCTTGAAACTGAAACAAAACGGCTGGTTGGGCAATTATGCCCTGGGCGCCAGTTATATAGCCTTGCCTTGGTGGGCTGGCCATGCCCTGTTTGGCGATTTAAACTGGAGGATTGTGATTTTGACACTTATTTACAGCTTGGCGGGGTTGGGTATTGCCGTAGTCAATGACTTCAAGAGTGTAGAGGGGGATAAAAAGCTAGGCCTAAAATCCTTGCCGGTGATGTTTGGAGTTACCACCGCCGCCTGGATTTGCGTATTTATGATTGACTTTTTCCAGATTGCCATTGGGGGCTATCTGATTTATATTGGTGAGAATCTATATGCCACTATTCTCCTCTTGCTTGTAATACCACAAATTACTTTCCAGGATATGTATTTCCTAAAAGATCCCCTGAAAAACGACGTAAAATACCAGGCGAGTGCCCAGCCATTTTTAGTATTGGGGATGCTGGTGGTGGGTTTGGCCCTGGGACACTCTTCAGCTCTGTAATCTGGGAGTAACACGGGGCCTTTAGAAAAACTGGCTCCCTAAAACACACCCCTACT
This sequence comes from Geminocystis sp. M7585_C2015_104, assembly GCA_015295805.1. Lineage (NCBI taxonomy): Bacteria > Bacillati > Cyanobacteriota > Cyanophyceae > Chroococcales > Geminocystaceae > Geminocystis > Geminocystis sp. M7585_C2015_104. The sequence continues at coordinate 1,856 of DVEF01000085.1, forward strand.
AGGGGCCAGAAAAAACGGCATCTTCGATGTCCTTAAGGGACAAGGAGTAGGGGAAGGCCCTCCGGATGTTGCTATTGTTGGGGCCAGCATTTAGATAGGTAACACACAACTCCTCCGTGTCTAAAACTATTTCTGCTTCCCAGCCGGGTTTTTTTACATACCAGCAGTTTAATTCCTGGGGATTTTGTTCACACCCCATTCTCCTCAGCCAGTTTTCAATCTCCGGCAGGGGGAAATTGTACAGGGGACTTTGTGGTGTTACATTGGCCATATTGACTAGTGGGGTAAATGGCTCTGTTTGTTTATGATAGGGCAGAACTCCGCCACCAAGCAATAGAAAAGGCCAAAAGTAGACACCCTATAATTGTCGTTCCCATTAAAAGGAGCGCGAACAATTCTCCTGCCGACAAAGGCCTTTCTATGGGTTCCAGATAGCTGGACCTACGGGGATTATACTTTATATTGGGGTCTACTTGGGAGGGGGAGGGCAGTCGGCCGTCATAGGGGGTTTGAAGGACATTCCAACGGTAATAGCCAATCTGAAGGTCATATTGGAGTCTTGTCTGGGGATTGGCCAAAATCGCATAGGCCTCATTCAGCTTTTGGAATTTCTCCTTTGCCTCTTCCGGGGGCAATGTGGTGGTGTCAGGATGGTACAATTTACTCAGTTTTTTATAGGCTCTTCTAATTTCAATCACCGACGCCGACGGGTGGAGATTCAGCAAGCCGTAATGGGTGTCGGCGAAGGGGGTCCTATTAACCGGAGAATATTCCACTTGTTTGCCGGATGAATTCACGGTCAGGCAGTCTTTTCTTTTTGACAATTAACACTTGTTTCCCTATTCTAGATCAAGGTTCCACTTTTTAACACCGAGTGCTCTTATGCTTGCCAGCCGTTGTCCTTCTCATCTTATTTCCTTTCTCCTCCCTTGTCTTCTGCTGATTGCCTCTTTTTGTTTGTTTCCCCCCGCTGCTGTCGCCGACCTCAACAACGATCGCTTTGATGGTAATATCTTTGTAGTCTACGCTGGAAATGGTTCTCTCGTCCCCCCCCGCCTCACCCTCAAACAATCTTTGGCGCGGCAAATGCCCGTAATTTTGGTGTACTACTTAGACGACAACAGTGACTGTAAAAAGTTTGCTCCTGTGGTGTCTCGTCTTCAGGAGTTTTACGGTCGGGTTGCTAGCATTATACCTGTAAACGTTGATAGTATAACCATGAAAGAGGAATACCAGCCCGATGAAGTAGGATATTACTATCGTGGGGCAATTCCCCAAACTGTCATTTTAGCTCAAAATGGCAATAAGGTGTTCGATGAGGTGGGGCTTATTGAATTTGAACAGGCTGATGGTGTCCTCCGACGGTTGTTTGGACTTTTGCCTCCCACCAAATCTACAACCTTAAAAAGGGAAAGTTTTAATGAATTTAACAGTGAATTTGTAGGGGAGAATTAGGATTTGTTATGATTAACAACCAACAATTTTTAACAGAAGAGGAGTCCTTAAAAGTTCAGGCCAGTTTGTTGACCTCTGAGGAAAAATTCTTAACTCGTCTGACTATTTCCTCCTGGCGACTTTTGAAATTAATTGCACAGCATTATAACAAGCCCATGGAGGAGCTCACAGTGGAAGAAATAATTTCTTGGATGGAAAGAGACAGTAAAATAAGGCGGGAGAAGGGACCGGAATTTTCAGTTTTAAAATGGTAGGTTATTTGCAGTGTTCTAGTACTTGTAATAGTTGCTCAGCCCCATTGTCAATATACCCCTTCCCACGCAAATAGCCAGTATTGGCACCGGGGAGAATGTAGGTAAGGGGGCGATTCTGGAGACGGGCGGCCAATTTGCGGACACTGCGGAGTTGAATGGGCCAATGGAAAGTTTTTGCTAGCTTTAAAGGGGCAATTTTCCCTTCTCCCACAGGTAGTAAATGACGTCCAGAAAACAAGATACCTCCATTTTTTTCGTAGTACAAACAAGAGGAACCGGGACTATAACCAGGAGTCCAAAAAGCAAAACAATCGTCATAAAAATTATATTCTTCTACAAAGGTAATTGGGGACAAATTGGGCAGTAAATAAGCCTCTTGTTCTTGTATTACTAACTCACAATTGAGGGCCCTTTTCCATTGACCAATATGTTTGCTGATACCATTTCTATTAGTAAGAAAGAGATAGCGCACCCCGTAACCGACGCAAAAATCCCGATACACCTCGGCCCAAAAAGGACAATCAATTAAGATGTTACCTTTAGGATGGATTAGGAGATAAGAGGTGCCTCCTAGAGTATCTCTGTTGGGGGGAAAAGCAACCACATTCTCCAAGACAAATTTTGGTGGTTTGTATTGGGTTATTGTTTGACCAGTATTTCCTGTAAAATTGAGATCGGAACACATTCTTGCTAAACGGTTTATACTTGTGGTTTGTAGCAGGGCCACTGACTCGCAAGGGGTGTGTGGAATCATCTTTCCCTTGGTGTGAGCAGTGGGAGGACTTAGATTCTACAACAAAAGATAGGGTGTTGATAAACAAGAAATGGAATCAATCATTCTTTTCCTTATCCTGGGTGCAATAGGTTATGTGGTGATCCAGAAGACTGCAAGCAAAATCACCAACACCCCCCTCTGGCTACTTTGGCTAGCGTTAATGCTGCCACCGATGATTTGGATAGGCTGGTATCTATGGAATCCCGGGAGTAAGTCTATCCCCCCGCTTTTAGTCATCGCACCTCTTATTTTATCCCCGTTGGTGTATGTTTGGCTAATTGAAATGGGTAGAAAGAATCCTCCCGCTACTGTTATGGGGGAGGGGAATATAAGAAAAGAGGAAAAGATGGATATAGGGGAGAATAATCCTCTGGCCGGTGAGATAAAACCCATGAATGCCGAGGAGGAAAAGGCGTTAAGAGATTGTTTTCCCTGGGGGGTGTATTATCTACAAAAGGTGGACTATTTACCACAGGCGGTACTGTGTTTGGGCAAGTTAATGACGGCCCCAGATTTAGCCTACAACACCGTCAAAGCCAATTTAGAAAAGGTTTTTGGGGACAGATTTTTACTGTTATTCCAGGAGACTATACAAGGACAGCCCTTTTTTGCCCTTGTGCCCAATCCCTATTCTCGTGGGAGACAAAAAGGAAAGGAGGAGAAACTAACCCGTCCTTTTCTAGCCTTAGGATTATTGGCACTAACTCTTATTACTACTACCATTGCCGGGGCAACCATTGCGGGCATTACCGTCGAGGAGATGGAGGCGAATCCGGCACTGATTTTGCGGGGGTTACCCTATAGTCTGTGTCTGATTCTTATCTTAGGCATTCACGAGTTGGGACATTATCTTTTAGCCCTTTATTACAAAATTCGCACCACCTTGCCCTATTTTATCCCCGTCCCCTTCTTTTTGGGTACCTTTGGTGCTTTTATCTCCATTAAAGAGCCAATGCCCCACCGCAAGGCAGCTTTTGATGTAGCAATAGCAGGGCCTGTGGCCGGTTTTTTGGTAGTGGTGCCAGTATTAGTATGGGGTTTAGCTTATTCCCAGGTGGTGCCTCGGGTGGAAGATTCCGGCTTTTTCAACCTTAGTGCTTTAGATCCCCGTTTTTCTCTGCTTTTTGCCTGCATCAGTAAAATGGTGCTAAAAGGGAAGCTAGCGGCGGGTATGGCCATCAAAATGCATCCCATGGCGGTGGCGGGTTATGTTGGCTTGATTGTGACTGCCCTCAATCTAATTCCTGTGGGTCAGTTGGATGGCGGACACATTGTGCATGGGATGCTAGGGCAAAGAAGGGCAATAATAGTAGGGCAAATCACACGACTTCTGATGATTCTACTGGCCTTTCAGAGGAGGGAATTTCTTATATGGGCTGTTTTCCTAATGTTTATGCCTGCTAGTGCCGAACCAGCTTTGAATGACGTAACCGAGTTAGACGACGTCAGAGATTTTTGCGGTTTACTAGCCTTGGTGTTACTGGTGTCTATTATTCTACCTCTGCCACCGGTGGTTGCCCAGTGGCTGAATATGTAGGGGCGAGACAGATAAGTTTGCTTGTGAGAGTATTTATCTTTACTACAATAACTTTTTCTTTTAGTCCTAAATTTATAGGACCACACCCTACTCAATGTTCACTAGGTTCTTGTTTATATTGCTTTTGCTGCTCCTGACTTTTCTGTTTATCCAGTCTTCCTATATCCAGAATGTAGTTGTCCTCTTTGATTTCATTCTTCTTTTAAAGTTTGTCTGTATTCTCGAAGTTATTTTTAAAGTTTATAAGGTCAAGTAGGTCTTTTAAAATCTTTGTGTTTTTTATTACCTAATCAACACATAATTTTCTGTACGGCGGGTGAAAATCCTGTCCAGAGTGGGATGGGATGTTTGCGTTGTGTGTACTTAAAACATAAAGAGTTTTTAGAATTTTATAGAAATACGTCCTAAAGGTAATTGAACCCATAAGTCCCATAAACCCATGAACTGTATCAGCTTTATGATATTGTATTACTCTTGAGAATTCATACCAATAAGTTAAACCTCATATTTACTCCTCCATCTCTAAACAAAGACATCTCTAAACAAAGATGTATAATGTATATGTCTTTATATCCCCCTCGAGATGATTTTTATTTCCCACAATTAAAACATCATGCTCTTTTTCTACCAAGCAAGAAGTCGGACAGCCCCTCAACCGATGTACTAATTGCCTTCCCATTTACTGACTTTCTACCAAAATATTTAGTGCGAGGGAGAAATTTCATTTCAAGTAACTATAATAGTTCTTGAAAATTCTTCAACAGTCACACTGAACTCATACAGGCTATTATAAAAGTAATCATAATTGCTACAATCGGTCCGGTCACCAGTAAATACACCAATACCCCCAATCCTTTTAGCAAATTCCATATCCGATGCACTATCTCCCACCACAAAGGACTTCTTAAAGTCAATATCTGGGAAGGCCTCTTTAGCCTGCAGAGCAAGCCCAATGTCTGGCTTTCTACAATTGCAGACCTCCTTCTCGTAGTCATGTGGACAAAAAAACACGCCATCTATCCTACCACCAGCCTTTTCTATTTCTAAAATCATGTAATTGTGAATTTCTTCAAGATCTTTCAAACTCATAAGACCTTTACCCACACCTCTCTGATTGGTAACTACAACTATTATTTTAAAAATCGTGCTCAGTTCAACAATGGCATCAACAGAACCTTCTATAAACTCAAACATTTCTAAATTTAAAACGTAACCTCCATCAATTTTTTTGTTTATAACACCGTCTCTATCAAGAAATAATGTCCAACCCTTGAAGTTCATGGCTTGCCCTACTGTAGTCTTCTGGTA
>DVEF01000086.1 GCA_015295805.1 Geminocystis sp. M7585_C2015_104
ACTAATGGCAAACAGGTAAATGTAAAGCAAAATGAGAGGGATGAATGGCAGATAGGATTTCATGATTCTCTGAGTCAACCCCCACTGAGGCAAAAAAATCATAATCATCCAGAGGGGAATTACATATAAATTAGCCAAACTGAATAAAAGATTTAACTCCATTATTCACCCCATAAAATTGGCAATCAATCTCTCCATGATACAATAGAACAGATTCTTGTTGGACTGGCAATTATGAGGGCCATAAACACCCCACCACTTCAACTAGCCTGCCTCCTCCTTCTGCTATCCCCCATAATGGCATGTAGTTATTTTAATAACCAGAATCAAAACCAATCCCTTGCCAGGGAAAAAACCTCTCCCCCCCGTATCCCGGCAGTAGACGTGGGGGAGGTGTCGCGACAATCTTTAACACCTCCACGAGAGTTTATTGGCACTACGAAACCTATACGAGAAGTAGTAGTCCGTTCCCGTACTGAGGGACAACTTTTAGAATTGAAAGTAGACGTAGGGGATTATGTCTCTAAGGGGAGCACCATTGCAATTTTAGATGATACAATCCCTAGGGCATCCTTGGCAAAGGCAGAGGCAGAGTTGAAGTCTCTCCAGTCTCTTGTGGCGGAGGCAGAAGCGGCAGTGTTGGCAAGTCAGGCAGAAGTGGAAGCGACAAAAATCCGTCTGGCACAGGCCGAGTCAGATTATAATAGATTACAATTTTTATACAAAGAAGGGGCAATAGCCAAAAGGGAAGTAGAGTTGGCGGAAACACAGGTAAAAAGTGCAAAACAGGCCTTAAAGGCGGCTCAATCTCAGTTAGAATTGAGAAAGGCGGCGGTAGCCACAGCCAAGGGGAGAATTGTCAGTCAACAGGCAGCCATTGCCGAGGAAAAGAAAAAACTGGCTTTTACCCAAATAAAATCTCCTATAGACGGTTATGTATTAGCCCGTTTGACAGAAGAAGGCAATATAATCCAAAACGGTGGCGAGATTGTCAAAATTGGCGATTTAACTCAAGCCTTAGTAGAAGTTTCCGTCTCGGAATTAGACTTGGAAAAGATTACCATTGGCAAAACCACCCAGGTAAGATTAGATGCCTTCGGTGGGGAAACTTTTACCGGGGTGATTAGACAGATTTCTCCCATGGCCCAAGGCAATACCCGTCAATTTCCAGTGGAGATTCTTATCAGTAATCCCCAGGGGAAAATTAAACAGGGATTGTTAGCCAGAGTTTTGTTTGACAAAGCAACACCCTCTTTAGTCATCCCAGAGGAGGCTTTAACCGTCAGCAATGATAATAATACTGTTTTTGTTGTCAATGCCCAAGCTAATCCCCCACGGGTAATCAGTCGTCAGGTGGTGGTTGGCAAGAGAGGTAATTCCCGGGTGGAGATTATTAGTGGTTTAGCAGAAGGGGAAAAAATCGTTATCAGGAGTAGTCAGCCTCTTCAAAACAATCAACCAGTGAGAATTAGTGCCATTTCTGACTTGTAAGCCTTATAAGGGGAGTAGGGATTAAGTTTTTGGGGTATACAGTCATATTTCTGTTCTGAATACATACGAATGATAATTATTCTACTACTCCTAAAAACTGCGTGTAATGATAATCATTTTTACAGTTTCCATAAGCTATAAAAAGGGAAGTAGCAATGGAGGCAGTTTTTGCAGGGGTTCTACAGAAAAAATATGAAAAATAATATCAATAAGCGGGGAGAATGTAGCAAAAAAGGGGAAAAATAAAGTAGGCAGGGGGATGGAAAGGGGAATGAATAAGTTAGGGTTCTACTATTATAAACACCCTTACAGGGTAAGATTGTTTAGGGCCTATCCGTTTTACCTGAACTTGTCTTGGTTAAACTTGTCTTGTATAAAATTATGGTTGCTACTACTGCCACTCTTCTGGTATCCTGTCCTGAGCAAAAGGGTTTGGTGGCTAAAATTGCTAATTTCATTTATACTAACAATGGTAATATTATTCATGCCGACCATCATACTGACTTAGAAGCCGGTTTATTTCTCTCTCGTATCGAGTGGGAGTTAGAAGGCTTCCGGTTAGCAAGGGAGGAGATTGCCGATGCCTTCAATGCCGTGGCTACCCCTTTAAAGGCACAATGGCAGCTACACTTTTCTGATACTATTCCTAGGGTAGCAATTTGGGTTAGCCAACAAGAGCATTGTCTTTACGACTTGTTATGGCGAATTCAAAGTAAAGAGTTAAAGGCAGAGGTGGTTTGTCTTGTCAGTAACCACACAAAACTAGAGCCCATTGCCCGACAATTTGGTATAGACTATTATCATTTCCCCATAAACCCAGATAATAAAAGAGAACAGGAATTGAAACAGCTAGAGTTGATAAATTCTAAGAAAATTGACCTGATTATCCTCGCAAAATACATGCAGATACTAAGTGCAGATTTTGTCAGAAAATTGCCCCAGAAAATTATCAACATCCACCATTCATTTTTGCCTGCATTTGTAGGAGCGAAACCCTACCATCAAGCCTACCAGAGGGGAGTTAAAATAATTGGCGCTACTGCCCATTATGTCACAGAAGATTTGGATGCAGGGCCAATAATTGAACAGGATGTGGTAAGAATCAGTCATAGGGATACCGTTAAAGACTTGATTAGAAAGGGGAAGGATTTGGAGAGAGTCGTTTTGGCAAGGGCAGTCAGACTACATCTCCAAAACCGGGTATTGGTCTACAATAACAAAACAGTGGTATTTGCCTAAAAGATGGGTTAAGCTGAGAAATTCCAAAAACAAAAAAAAATAGCCAGTTAAAATTAATGCTAGCCAAAATTCCAAAAGATAGTCTCAGATAAAGGGAAGGGCATTGACAACAATCCTAGATGAACAAAAAAATCCACACCCCACTCCCATCCCCCCCCTGACAAAGCAGCAACCGGGAAAATCTAACCAAAAAACCTTAAAATTAGACAAAAGTGGTAGTCAGAGTAAATTATCCTATGAGTCAGAATAGTAAAACACCTTCCTCCCGGAATGTGATAGGCAAATTCAAGACTAACAAAAAAAGAGAATCTCCCCCAAAACGCTATAAGCTTCTCCCGGGTAATGGCTGTCATCAGGCAATAGCCGAGGTCCGTGCTATACTAGTACCACCAACAGAGGACAAGAAAAACTTTTCCCTTATACTACCAGACGGACTACAGCTGGATGCTACCTTCAAAAACAGTCGTCTTTTGTGGCTAGCCTATAATAAACCAGAAATTCAGGGAGAACATTGGTTTCGCGGTTATCCGAAAATGAAAGACGATAGGCTAGTCAGCCTTCAAATTGTAGCTTGGGATGGGAATATGCCAACTTCACCAACAGGAGAAGAACTTTGGGAGTTTACAGGAGTTTGGACTCTACAAAAGAATCTTACCGTACAAAGGTCAATATTGGTAGAAGAAGTGCGTCGTATTGCCGAGGAAACCGGTTTTATAAAGAAGTTTAAATATACTTTTATAAACTCTGCCGACTGGGTTAAAAATAAAAAACTCTGGGTGGGATACGTTTATAAGATTTCCTGTCGGCGAGTCGGTAATATGTTAGAAATCAAAAAAGTTATACCCTATGCTTGTCCGAGAATAAAACCATCCCCACCCCAAAAAAGTCCGAGTAAAGGGGTGAGAATAAAGTAGGGGTTCAAAATATCGAACTACCAGTAGAATGCAAAAAAGGGCGTATTGAGATATATACGCCTAAACCCTCTTTGCGTCTTTGAAACCGTCTTCAAACTGTCTGATAAACCCGTCGATAATATTCCTGATACTCCTCGGAAAGAAGAGGTTGCCACCACTGGGGATTGTCTATATACCATTGGAGGGTAGCCTTCAATCCTGATTCTAAACTTTCCAATGGTAGCCACCCCAATTCCCTTTGTATTTTACTGCTGTCCGTTGCATAACGGAAATCATGTCCTGGCCTATCCTTGACGAAGGTAATCAGTTTTTCTGACGGCTTGACGGGTAAATTGGGGGCAATTTCGTCCATAATCCTGCATATTAGCCTTACCAAGTCTATATTCCTCACCTCGTTACCTCCGCCAATGTTGTATCTATCCCCCGGTTTGCCTTTATGAATTACTAGCTCCAATGCCCTACAATGATCTTCCACATACAGCCAGTCTCTGATATTCTCCCCGTCTCCATATACCGGCAAGGGTTTCCCTAATAGGATGTTAATACACACCAGGGGGATTAGTTTTTCCGGAAAGTGATAAGGACCATAATTGTTGGAACAGTTAGTTATAATGGTGGGTAATTGATAAGTCTTGTAGTAAGCCCGCACTAAATGGTCACTGCCTGCCTTCGACGCCGAATATGGGCTATTTGGCGCGTAGGGTGTGTTTTCTGTAAAAGGGGGATCTCCCGGTCCTAAACTACCATATACTTCATCTGTAGAGACGTGGATAAAGCGAAAATGGGGGGGTTTGCCTTCTTTCTCCCAGTAGTGGCGGAAACTGTCTAGGAGGGTAAATGTACCCACCACATTGGTTTGGATGAAGGTCTCTGGTGCTAAAATGGACCTATCCACATGGGATTCTGCGGCAAAGTGGGCTATTATCTCTATCTGGTACTGTTGTAGAATTTTAGAGACCAGAGGAGCATCACAGATATTCCCCTTGACAAAGACAACACGGGAGTCGTTTAGAATGGGGGAGAGGTTGTTGAGGTTGCCGGCATAGGTTAGGGCGTCTAAAACTACTATTCTATCCTCTGGGTATTTTTTATACCAGTAGTTAGCAAAATTAGAACCTATAAAACCCGCGCCTCCAGTTATTAACAGGTTTTTTCTCCCCCTATCCATATCCTCTAACATTCTGCAAGGATTGTCCCCTATCTAGGATACCATTTTCCTTGGCCTAGTAGAATTTCCTGGTAAAATAAAATTTAGGTTTTTGCCAAAAAGTCTAGTATTTTTTTCAGATTCCCATTACACTGTCGTATTAGGTGTTTTTGGGCGACAATCTCCTCTGCCTTTTGGATATAATCATCCACCATCAATTCACCCCCACAGTGGTTAATTAGTTGGTAAATAGTCTCTTCAGTCACCTCTAGGTGGAATTGTAATGCCAAAACCCTTTCCTTGTACAAAAAAGCCTGATTAGGGCAAACTTCCGTTTTCATCAGGTGTATTGCATTCTCTGGTATATCGAAGGTATCCCCATGCCAGTGAAACGCCATGAGGCAGGAGGGAATATCCCTGAGAATTTCTGTTTTTTTCCCGGCTTCTGTAACTTTTACAGCAAACCAACCAATTTCCTTTTTCCTGTTGGCAAACACCCTCCCCCCCAAAACTTCAGCTATCAGTTGAGCCCCAAGACAAATGCCTATAATAGTCTTACCGTTGTCTATAGCAGTTTTCAGCCACTGTTTTTCCTTCTTTAACCAGGGGTACTTGTTTTCATCATATACCCCCATAGGTCCTCCTAAAACTACTAACCAGTCAAAACTAGACATCCCCGGCAGGCTGTCATTCTCGTAAAACCGCGTGGCTGTCAACCTATAGTTATTTTCTTTTGCCCAGGTTTCAATATATCCTAAACCCTCAAAGGGTACATGCTGTAGGTAGTGTATTCTTATAGTCATGTGGCCCCACTGTCCCATTATATCATCGAAAATATTACATCTTCGGGGTAAAAGGTTGTCCCCACCACTGCCATGATTGTTTGTTAAAGGGTGGCCGCCACTTGAGGATTAGGCTTTTTTCCATGGCTTGACGTAGTTTTCTGTCATGGGAGACACCCCAGTAAAATGCACTTCTGATTGTCACTGGTAATGAATACTGGCGATGGAGACGAATATAACTGTTTATATACCCCCTACAGTCGTGACTTGTCCACCTCTGCCTAGGGGAATTTTTCGTTTCCCCCACATACAGCAGTATTGGTAAGTGAGTGTCTAGGATAAAATATATGCAACTGTGGCTGTGGTCATACTGAGGTAAACGGTAAAATTGCTCAGTATGGGTTTTAAGGCTAAAGGGATCTAAATTTTCTACTTCCTCTAAAGTACAACCGTAATCTGGAAGAAGAGGAATCTGTCTAGAAGACAATTGTCGCTGTTGGTGTTGATAGTTAAAAATACGTTGCTTCCACTGACAAAGGAAGTCAACACTCATGGAAAACTCTTCTCGGGGTAGGGGGTAATAGGGGGAAGTCTCTTCAAACAAACTCAATTGTTTTGGCTTCCCCTTGTGACAACAGAAGGAATTACTCAAGGTAGTTTTTCTATCTCTCCTCACTACAGTTTTCTAGCATCCCATTTATTGAGTATACCTCTGCTTACCTCCTTGGGGTAGTCGGTGCGATCCCTAACTCACCTCTCTGGCATAGCCTGGGTATTAACTATACTTCTACAAGCCGTGGGGGATGGGGTGAGGTGGTTGCTAAAATAAGGAACAGTATCTTTTTTGTATTTTTTAAAAAACAAAAGTATATCACTGTGCACTATTCCAATTATTTTGTTGACGAAAGGGTTTTAGGCTGAGGGGGATGAAAACGGCTAAAATTCCCAAACCCCGGAAAAGGAATTCCCTAGTTTTAGCCTCCCAGTTTACCAGCCAACCGGTGCCAGTGAGTGATTTATTTAGACAGAGTTAAGAAGTGCTACAAAAATGCTTTGAAACCTGCTAATTGACGTCTTCTGTGAAGAAGCAATTTATTGAGGGGATAAAAATCTGGAAAGATGTTAGGCCACAGGGTAACCCATAGGGTGTATAGTGTAAGCTAAGGGGGATGACTCTGAACAAAGACTGCAGGGTGTTTAGGGGGTGGCAGAATGCCCAAAGTAACTAATGTCAGCCTATGGCGGTTTTAAAAACTGGACTTGGCCAATACTGTCCATGAGAGTATAAGCTA
>DVEF01000087.1 GCA_015295805.1 Geminocystis sp. M7585_C2015_104
ATACCCTCTTACACTTTCACACTAGTCATTTTTACATTAGTTAGTCAACAATAATCCACTAGTTAACAATTGACGATGTATCCCAGCTCAAACGTCTCAGCAATTAATTAGCAATCAAAAAAAAACACCAGCCACCCCACACTCCCAATGTACCTCCTGTCCCCTACATCCTGCTTTCTACATACTAATCCCTACATCCCATCCCCCGTTACGGGGAGTTTCAGCGAATACCCGGCGGACACTGACAAAAACCCCCCTAACCCGTGGGCCATGGGCCCCGTATCCGGGTACACCACGAAACGGGACTGACGGGGCTCGAACCCGCGACCTCCTGCGTGACAGGCAGGCACTCTAACCAGCTGAGCTACAATCCCAACCAACTGACGTTTACTATGGTAACGAAATATCCAGAAAAAGTCAAGGGGGGTAAGGGGGACTTATGATTCATTTGTCCCTGAGGAGGGCCACCCAGAAGAAGTGGGGGAGGGCCAGCATTCGACGCCAGCGATGAGGCTCCTGATAAAGGCGATATAGCCATTCTAGGTGATTTTCTTGGAAGAAACGGGGGGCTCTTTTTTTCACTCCCGCCCAGATGTCAAAACTGCCCCCTACTCCTATCCAGATGGCGTTTTCTACTAGATGACGATGGTCAGCAATCCAAATCTCTTGTCTGGGGACTCCTAAGGCTACTAGAATTAGTTTGGGTTGGACTGCTTGGATTTGCCTACACCACAGTTGCATCTCTGAGGGAGATAGATAGCCGTGGTTACAAATGAAGTTCAAAGATGGTACTCTCTGCTGCCAGAATTGGGCTGCTTTTTCGGCAACTCCAGGCGCGGCGCCATAAAAACAGACGGGGTATTTTTCCCCCTTAGCACCTATTTTTTGGATTAAGCTTGCAGCCAATTCTATGCCGGCTACTCTTTTTTGTCTAATACCCTTTTTTCGCAAATATAGCACTACTCCTGAACCATCTGGCACTACTAGGTCTGCGGCCTTGATAACCTCCGCTAATTGGGGATTCCTTCTTGCCATCATCACCATTTCCGCATTCATGGTGACTACATGGGTGGAAATACCCTTTTCCAGACGTTTTAACAGCCATCCCTCATAGTCGTCACTGACATGTAGGGGCAATCCCAATACTGTTGCTGTTTTTATGGTGATTTCCCTGGTGGTTTCTAGCGGGATGATTTCTGAGAGTAGTTTTTTGTGTTTTTGGGCACTTTGGGCGAAACTATAGGCCTTTTGTTGCCATAATTCCCTGTCTTCTGCCCGATACAGCTGTAGAATCTTCTCTAGGATGATTTGCTTGTCGTCGGGGAGGTTTTCTAGACGATACCCCTCTATTCCCACCTCCTTCATCAAACTGGTAACTTTTGGATCATAAGACAGTGCAAAACACTTACAACCCTCGCTGGCAGCCATTATTAGACTGTGTAGCC
>DVEF01000088.1 GCA_015295805.1 Geminocystis sp. M7585_C2015_104
GCAGGGATTATACTTCCCAATGGCAGTATGTATTTGGAATCGACATGGGGAAAATAATGAGCTTACCTAATAATGACAGTAGATACACAGATTTGACGTCGTGGGGGGAGGTGAGGATTTCATTTTACTGCTAAATACCAGGGATTCGGGGTTATTTCCATTACTTATTCGCTGACAAAAGGCTGTCTATCAGGAAGAATAACGATAACGATAATAGGCTGCACAAGCGCCTTCGGAGGAGACCATTGGCGCGCCTAGGGGATTTTCCGGAGTGCATTTTAATCCAAATGCTTCACATTGATATGGTTTTTTTATTCCTTGCAAAATTTCGCCTCCAATGCAAGGATTATCATCCCAATGGGGTTCAATTTCAGGAGATATGCCAAACTTTAATATACAGTCAAATGAGGCATAATCTTTCCTCAGTTTCAAACCACTGTTGGGAATTATTCCTATACCCCGCCAGTTATAATCACTTGTTTCAAACACCTCTTCTACTATTTTTTTTGCCAGGATATTTCCCTCTTTTTTCACGCATCTTCTGTACTGATTTTCCACCCTATAAGTTTTATTTTCCAGTTGCTGGATACACATGTAAATCCCCTGTATAATATCCAGAGGCTCAAAACCAGTCACGACTATTGGGATTTTATATTCATGACATATAGACTCGTATTCATGATAACCCCTGACAGTACAAACGTGTCCTGCCGCTAAAAAACCCTGAATTTTACACTGGGGGGAAGATAAAATTGCCCTCATGGCCGGTGGCACTAAAACATGAGAAACTAGAAGAGAAAAATTGGTTATCCCCTGTCTTTTTGCCTGATATACAGTCATGGCGGTGGTGGGGGCGGTAGTTTCAAATCCTACAGCTAAAAATACGACCTCCCTATGAGGGTTTTCCCTGGCAATTTTAAGACTGTCTAGAGGGGAATAAAGAATACGAATATCCCCCCCTTTCCCCTTGACAGAAAGCAAATCCGTTTTACTCCCTGGCACTCTTAACATATCACCAAAGGAGCATAAAATCACATTTTCCTGGGAGGCTATTGACACGGCTATGTCTATTATGCGAACATCAGTTACACATACGGGACAACCAGGACCGTGTATTAACGAGATTTCGGGGGGCAGCAGCTGATCTAATCCGTATTTTAGGATAGAATGAGTTTGTCCTCCACAAACCTCCATAATTTGCCATGGTTGAGTAATAATTTCCTGGATAGCCTGGCGATATTTTTCTACTAGGGTATTCTGACGATATTCGTCTACAAATCTCATTGGCTTACCCGTTTTTTTGTTATAGTTTTTGCTTATCCTATAAACAAGTAGGGACACTACTAAGTATAATGGAGGAACATGGAGAGGGAAAAAAATTTTATTCTCAACTGCCCCTTGCCTATAGATAAATACACACATGTTTTAATGGCCCACGGTGGAGGGGGCAAGTTAATGCATCAGTTAATTGAGCAACTTTTTTTGGCCAGTTTTCCCCCGCCAAATTCAGTGACTCATGATTCTGTAACCTTAAATTTTAACGGAAAGAAGATGGCCTTCACCACCGATTCCTACGTGGTAAATCCCCTTTTTTTTCCAGGAGGGGATATTGGATTGATGGCAGTATATGGCACAGTTAATGATTTGGCAATGGTGGGGGCTAAACCTTTATACTTGAGTTTGGGTCTTATAATAGAAGAGGGATTATCCATTGATACTCTATGGAAAATAGTAAAATCCATTAAGCAGGCGGCGGAAATTTGTCAAGTGAGTATCGTGACAGGAGACACCAAGGTAGTAGAAAAAGGCAAGGGAGACGGGATATTTATAAATACCAGTGGCGTGGGAATTATTGAACACAATTTAGAGATAAATCCCCTGGCAATTCAGGAAGAGGATGTGATTATTTTGAGTGGGGATATTGGTAGACATGGAATTGCCATCATGGCGGTAAGGGAAGCATTAGAATTTGAAACCAGTATCGAAAGTGATTGCGCGCCCCTGCATTATACTGTTTTAGAGCTCATCAAGGAGGGTATAGAAATCCACTGTTTGCGCGACTTAACAAGAGGTGGGTTGGCTTCTGCTTTGAATGAAATAGCCATAGCCGGTAAATGGGAAATGACTATAGAAGAAGACTCTATCATAGTAACAGAAGAAGTAAAAGGCGCCTGTGAGATTCTAGGATTTGATGCTTTATATGTAGCCAATGAGGGGAGATTTGTTGTGTTTACCCCAGAAAAATTTGCTGAGAAAACTCTGTCCATATTGCAAAAAGAAAACCCCCACGCTAGGATTATTGGGAGGGTGAAAAAGGCTCACAGGGGGGTAGTGGTTTTAAATACGGTTATGGGAAGTAAAAGAGTCATTGATATGCTCTCAGGAGAACAATTGCCGAGAATCTGTTAAAATGCTATAGTGCCGATTATGGTACTTAAAAAATCCTAGAAGGAGACTTAGTCACCGTTGCCTAGTTTTAAAACCAGCCGGGTATTTATTTTACTCTGCCTTTCTCAAAACACCTTTTCCTGCCCTTATCGTCATAATAACAGGGGAGACTAGTTTGAACATAATCCTGTAATTCGTGGTTTGGCGGCTGATAGGGGGGCATGTCGTCGACAAAAGCAGCCACGCAAATACCAACGCCGATTATACCCTATTTGTTATGTAATCAATAAATTCCTATAACACTTACTTAACATAAGTTAACACGCACCCGGTAATTGTAATTTTTTGTTTCAACGAACCCTAAACACAACACTGATTTTGTTAGGGAGAATAAGAAGGAAAATGATTGCACTATAGAGTCAGCCTAGAGAGAGGAAAAACAAAAAATTTTCCGGGGATGTTTCCCAGCCTGTGGAAAGGGAAACAAAGAGGAGGGACTGTGGAAATATCCCCCATAAAAGCTATAGAATGGAAAAGATAGTTAGAACTCCACAACTATGAGCAATAATGAGTTAAAAGCCTTGGCAAAAGAGGTAAAAACCCAATTTACCATCCTGGGCAGCATTGTGGCAGTTTTCTGGTTTGTGCACATTATCAATGCCACTTTTTTTAACTACCGTCTCAATTATTATGGCATCTCCCCCAGAAATTTAACAGGATTAAGGGGTGTGGTTTTCGCACCATTTTTACACGGAGATTATTTTCATCTTCTTGCCAACACTACCCCCTTTCTGATACTAGGTTTTTTATGCATGCTAAGGGAGACTAGCGACTTCTTTGTTGTGAGTCTATTGTCCATGCTAACTAGTGGTTTGGGGGTTTGGCTTTTTTCGCCAAGATATTCTATCACAGTAGGGGCAAGTGGCGTTATTTTCGGCTACCTTGGCTTTCTGCTGTTTAGGGGTTTATTCAAAAAAAACATTCCTTCCATTGCTGTGTCTTTAATGGTATTTTTCCTCTACGGTAGCATGATTTGGGGGGTACTACCCTCTTCCCCCTATATATCTTGGCAAGGGCATTTTTTCGGCTTCCTCGGTGGTGTATTAGCCGCCAAATTACTTCCTAGCAAATAACTGTTTTTGATTAAAATGTTTACGGGATTAATACAGGCAAAAGGCACAATAAAATTACTGGGAAACAATCTCTACCAGGTAGCAGTGGAGGAAGACAAGAGGGAAACTATCACTGCCGATTTAGCAATAGGGGATAGTGTTGCAGTAGATGGAATTTGTCTAACAGTGGAAGAGATAACCACCACTGGCTTTACTGCCACCGCCTCCCCTGAAACCCTAAAACGCACCACCCTAAGTCAAACTAGCATGAGAGGCAAGATTGTCAATCTAGAAACCTCCTTAAGAGTCGGGAGTAAGATTGGTGGACATTTTGTCAGTGGACACGTAGACGGTATTGGCAGTTTAGCACAATCTGTCAAAAAACAGCAATCCTGGGAGATGACTTTTACACCCCCCACCAGTCTACAAAAACAGTGGCAAACACACATTGCCCCCTATATAGTTTTCAAGGGGAGTATCGCTGTCAATGGCATTAGTCTCACTATAGCCGACTGTGACGAAGGAGGCAGTTGGTTTACTGTGGCAGTAATACCTCACACCTACTTTCAAACTAATCTTTCCCTTCTGCAACCTGGTGACTGGGTAAATTTAGAAACAGACATCCTGGCCAAGTATGTAAGTAGATTTCTCCGTCATTGCCCCCAACAGGATTCCCCTATCTCCACTGACATCACCCGGGAATTCTTGTTAGAAAATGGTTATATTAACTCCCTTTTTTAACTCTCAATGTCTTTTCCGCCAAACCCGCTGATTTCTTGTATTCTAACCCACCATCTCTTGGAAAATAATCCTCATAATTTTCCCGCAACAAGCTAGAATTACAGAGAGCAAGGGGAAAGTTTTAAGAAATATTAAATGCCTATTGATTTTTGTGGTTTTAAAGGAGTATAATGAGGCGGTGAGGAGATACAAGAAAAGGGAAAAATCATAGGAGGAAAAAGAAAAAAGGGGGGAGAGGGGAAAATAACAGGAGCAGGAGGAGAAAGGGGAGGTGGAAATAACAAGAAAAGCTCACATTTGGCCGGGAGGAGACTGCCTAGACACCGGGAATAGTGTAAAATATATCTACGCCACCTCAGGAGGAAACAGACAAGGCCGGGAGGGGTAAAACAAAACAATATTGCCCATCAAGACAAGACCAGACATTTCCGACTATTGTGCAATAGGATAACCAGTAGCAATATGCAAAGTCAAGAGCTGATGAGAAAATACTGTGCCAAAGAAGAAGCTATAACCTTTCAAGGACAACCCTGGTTAACAAAAGAAAGAGATGCCTGTGGTGTGGGGTTGATAGCCTATCTGGAAAACCGTCAATCCCATGAACTGGTAGAGAAGGCACTAAAAGCCCTACAATGCATGGAACACAGAGGGGCCTGCGGTGCAGACAGGGACACCGGCGATGGCTCAGGCATCATGACGGGCATCCCCGTGGACATATTTAAGCCCTGGTTTGCAGAAAACAATGTGGAAATGCCCCCCGTAGGAAAATGGGCAGTGGGAATGGTGTTTCTGCCTCGGGATGAGGAAAGGGCGGCAGAAGGGCGCCAATATGTGGAAGAAATGGTAGCTAGGGAAAAACTTATCACCCTGGGGTGGCGAAAAGTTCCCATAAACCCCGAAGTGTTGGGAAAACAAGCTAAATCCACCCTCCCCAAAATCGAACAGATTATAGTCACCTCCCCGGATGGCAGCCAAGGAGATGAACTGGAAAAACGCCTGTATATAGCAAGATCTCGTGTAGGCAAGAGACTAACTGACGACTTCTACATCTGCTCCTTCTCCAGCCGCACTATCGTATATAAGGGGCTAGTAAGGGGAGAGGTATTAGGAAAATTCTACCAAGACCTGAGCAACCCTGCCTACACCAGCCGCTGGGCAGTATTCCACCGCCGCTTCAGCACTAACACAGTGCCCAAATGGCCCTTCGCTCAACCCATGCGTCTGATAGGCCATAACGGCGAAATTAACACCCTTTTGGGGAATATCAACTGGATGAAGGTACGAGAGGCCAACATGGAATTGCCCGGCTGGACAGAGGAGGAATTGGAAGGCACTACCCCCATCGTCAATACCCTCAACAGCGACTCCTATAACCTGGATAGTACCCTGGAACTACTGGTGAGAACGGGGCGTAGTATTCCAGAGGCCCTCATGATCCTCATCCCGGAGGCCTACCAAAACCAGCCGGAACTGGAAAAATACCCCGAAATAGTAGACTTCTACGAGTACTATAGCGGTTTGATGGAAGCCTGGGATGGCCCCGCCTTACTGGCCTTCAGCGAAGGGAAAACAGTTGGAGCCTGTTTGGACCGCAACGGACTACGGCCTGCCCGCTATGCTATCACCCGCGACGGCTGTGTGGTGGTGGCCTCAGAAGCCGGAGTTGTACCCCTGCCCGAGGCAGAAATCATCGAAAAGGGTAAACTGGGTCCCGGGCAAATGATTGTAGTAGACTTGGAAAACAATGTATTACTAAAAAACTGGGAAATAAAACAAAAAATAGCAGCAGCAAAACCCTACGGCCAATGGCTGAAACAATATCGTCGTCGTTTGTCCCTATCCCCTTTCACCCCCACCCAGTCCAGACGGGCGGAAGAGGAACTAGTGCGCCTCCAAACCTCCTTTGGCTACAGTGCCGAAGATTTAGAAATGATTATCATCCCCATGGCGTTGGAAGGAAAAGAGCCTACCTTCTGTATGGGAGATGATATACCCCTGGCAGTATTGTCAGATAAACCTCGTCTTTTGTACGACTACTTCAAGCAACGCTTCGCTCAGGTGACAAATCCGGCTATTGACCCCCTGCGGGAAAGTCTAGTAATGTCGTTGGAAATGCATCTGGGATCCAGGGGGAATCTATTAGACGTTCAGCCAGAAAGTGCCCACACCCTCGTTATACCATCCCCTGTATTGTCTGATGCTGACCTGGAGGCGTTAAAACAACAGTCGGAATTCCCCTGTAAACAATTGTCCACCCTTTTCCCCATCGCCGATGGTCCTGAGGGCTTCAAAGCCTCCCTGGCAAGACTGGGTGAAGAAGCTACAAGGGCAGTAGAAGAAGGCTATCAAATTCTCATCCTCAGTGACAGGGTGGGACAAATCGGCACTGAGTACTCCTATATACCACCCCTGTTGGCAGTAGGGGCAGTCCACCACCACCTCATCAGAGAGGGATTACGTCTTAAAACCTCCCTCATAGTAGATACCGCCCAGTGTTGGAGCACCCACCACTTTGCCTGTCTCATCGGCTATGGGGCATCGGCCGTATGCCCCTATCTCACCTGGGAAACTATCGCCGCCTGGTGGCATGACGGCAAAACCCGGAAACTCATGGAAAATGGGAAAATCGAGGCCATCAGCGAGGTGGAGGCCTTCCAACGCTACCGCAAGGCAGTAGAGGCAGGCTTACTGAAAATCCTCTCGAAAATGGGCATCTCCCTCCTCTCCTCCTACCATGGAGCGCAGATTTTTGAGTGTATTGGATTAGGCCCTGATGTGATAGACTTGGCCTTTGAAGGCACCACTAGCCGTGTGGGGGGCCTAAGTCTGGCAGAAGTGGCCAACGAGGTTATCTCCTTCCACCAAAGGGCTTTCCCTGAATTACAAGCCAAAAAGCTAGAAAACTACGGCTATATCAACTACAAAAAAGGCGGCGAATACCACATGAATTCCCCCGAAATGGCCAAACTGCTACACGAGGCAGTGAGGGCCTATGGCACTCAGAAGGGCTATGACCATTATGAATGGTATCGTCGCTATCTAGAAGAGCGCCCCGCTACCGCCCTCCGGGATTTGTTGGAGTTCAAGTCTGACAGGCAACCTATCCCCCTAGAAGAGGTGGAACCGATAGAAAACATTCTCCCCCGCTTCTGCACCGGCGGCATGTCTCTGGGGGCATTGAGTCAAGAAGCCCATGAGACCCTGGCCATCGCTATGAATCGCATCGGTGGTAAGTCTAACTCCGGCGAGGGGGGAGAAGACCCTAAACGCTACCATATAATCAACGATGTGGATGAAAATGGCTATAGCCCCTCTTTTCCCCACCTAAAAGGACTTAAAAACGGCGACTGTGCCTCCTCCGCCATCAAACAAATAGCCTCCGGCCGTTTCGGTGTAACCCCAGAATACCTCATTAATGCTGAACAGCTGGAAATCAAAATAGCCCAAGGGGCAAAACCAGGGGAAGGTGGCCAGTTACCGGGCAAGAAGGTAAGCGAGTATATCGCTATGTTACGACGCTCTAAACCCGGTGTCACCCTCATCTCCCCCCCACCCCACCACGACATCTACTCCATCGAAGACTTGGCCCAACTCATCTACGATTTACACCAAATTAACCCCACCGCCAAGGTATCCGTCAAACTGGTAGCCTCCGTAGGAATTGGCACTATCGCCGCCGGGGTGGCCAAAGCCAACGCCGATATCATCCAAATCTCCGGTCATGACGGCGGCACAGGCGCATCCCCCCTCAGCTCCATCAAACATGCCGGCAGCCCCTGGGAATTGGGTCTAACTGAAGTACATCGTACTCTCATTGAAAACCAACTGAGGGACCGGGTAATCCTGCGAGTAGATGGGGGATTGCGTACTGGTTGGGATGTGGTTATGGCCGCCCTCATGGGAGCCGAAGAATACGGCTTTGGCAGCATCGCCATGATCGCCGAGGGCTGTATTATGGCAAGGGTGTGTCATACTAATCAGTGTCCAGTAGGGGTGGCAACCCAGGAGGAACGTCTTCGTAAGCGCTTCCCAGGCGTGCCCCAGGATGTTGTCAATTTCTTCTACCTCATCGCCGAGGAAATACGTTCTATCTTGGCCAAGTTGGGGTATCGTAGTCTCGATGAAATAATAGGTCGTGCAGACCTACTTCAGTACCGTCAATCGGTGAAACTGGCCAAAACTTCCTCCCTCAATCTGGACTGCCTACTCCAGCTGCCAGATGTGAAGCACCAGCGCGAGTGGTTAAATCATGGCCCAGCCCACAGTAATGGTCATGTATTAGACGATGATATACTTGCCGACGCCGACATCCAAGATGCCATCGAAAATCACGGCACTGTCACTAAGCATATTAAGATTGTAAATACAGACCGCTCTGTGGGGGCAAGAATAGCCGGTGTCATCGCCCGCAAATACGGAGATACTGGCTTTTTGGGTAACATACAGTTGAGGTTCAAAGGTACTGCGGGGCAGAGTTTCGGCGCCTTCAACATCCAGGGAGTACACCTGTATCTGGAAGGGGAAGCCAATGACTATGTGGGCAAGGGCATGAATGGTGGCGAGATTGTCATTGTGCCCCCCGCCGAAGCCACCATAGCCCCCGAAGACAACGTCATCCTCGGTAATACCTGTCTCTATGGTGCTACCGGTGGCTGTCTCTATGCCAATGGCCGTGCTGGTGAACGTTTTGCTGTCCGTAATTCCAAGGCTACAGCCGTAATCGAGGGAGCCGGCGATCACTGTTGTGAATACATGACTGGTGGCGTGGTGGTGGTTTTAGGCTCTGTAGGACGGAATGTAGGGGCAGGTATGACAGGGGGCTTGGCATACTTCCTGGATGAAGAGGGCAATTTCCCCGCCTTCGTAAACCCCGAAATCGTCAAAATCCAGCGGATTTGCACCCCCGCCGCCGAGGCCCAATTAAAACAATTAATTGCTAATCACGTTCAAAAGACTGGCAGCAGAAAGGGTAAATTGATTCTAGATAATTGGGATGAGTATCTGCCAAGATTCTGGCAGGTGTATCCGCCATCCGAGGCCGATAGCCCTGAGGTTAAGCCTCAAAAACAACTGACTGTTGTCTAGTTTTTCCTTCAAGCTGGGTTACTTTTACCCGGTGATCCAGCTTTTTTTTTATTTAAAAATGTGGAATAATTCTGCCTTATTCATGTTAGCCGACCCAGAGAATTGACCATGATTTCGAGAGATAAAGTTTAGGGAATAAGTGAGGGGAAATTTATAATTGGGGAAGCAGAGAAACCTCCCTGTCTAAAGCCTCCTTTAAGGCAGCAGTAAGACGAATACTAGTCTGGCGAGGAGTGTCTGCTAAGTAGTAACTCACCCTCAAACCCCTGCCTACCCTCACCCACACCCGACAACCACGACGGGGAATGGCCTCACTATACCTGATGGCAACGGGTAGTATTTTTAAGTCCACCTCTGGATAATTCATAGCCACCTCCGCCGCCACCTTCCCCAATCCCCTTTTTAAAGGTTGTACTTCGGATGTACGGAAAATGCCACCCTCTGGGAAAATTACTACCATCTCCCCCCTTGTCAGCAACTCATAGGTGTGGGTAAGACTACTTAATTCCGGACGCTCTGTATTTACAGGAAATCCCCCCAGACGCCGAATAAACCACCCCTGTATCCCCTTCATCTCATTAGCAGACACCATAAAGTGGGGATCTCTTCCACTTACTAGTCTTCCAGTGGCATATGGTACTATTAAAGCATCCCAACGAGAGCGATGGGTAGGCGCCACAATAACTGCCCCCTCTTTGGGTACATTTTCTTTTCCTTCTACTACAATCTCCTTGAAGAAAAAAGGAAAAACAAGCCCTCTTATCAGGGGATAGGCAATCCTTACCAGCCACGGTGACACCCGTGAGGTTAATGGTGACTTGTCTTGACTCCCTTGGACTGTTTCTGTAACCATCTTAACAGGCCTCAACAAAACCTCCTATTCCCAGTGAAAACCATTTGTCCCTCTTTTTGCCACCTGATTAGGACACTTTTGCCACTGTTACAGGAAAGTGTCACCCCCCATACCACCTTCAATGGTTAATCCTCTGTAAATAACTTTGGTAGGTGTTTTGTAACAACATGGCTACAGTCATAGGACCAACTCCCCCGGGTACAGGTGTAATATAACTTGCTACCTCCTTTACCTCGTCAAAGGCTACATCACCTACCAAACGCCCATCAACCCGATTAATACCCACATCGATGACTACAGCACCAGGTTTTACCATCTCGGCAGTGATTAATCCCGGTTTGCCTACCGCCGCCACTAGAATATCCGCCTCCCTTGTCACCGCCGCCAAATCCGCTGTGCGAGAATGGGCAATAGTCACAGTGGCATTTTTTTCCAACAACATCAAGGCTAACGGCTTGCCTACCAAAATGCTTCTGCCTACCACCACTGCCCTTTTCCCCTCTATTGGTATATCATATTCCCGCAACAATTCCATCACACCAGCTGGGGTACAACTCCTTATCCCCCTCTCCCCTCGCACTAGTTTGCCCAAATTGACTGGATGTAGACCGTCAGCGTCCTTGTCCGGGGTGATATTATGTAATAGGGCTACTGCGTCTAAATGGTTTGGCAAAGGTAATTGTACCAGAATGCCATCTACTCGCTCATCTTCATTTAACTGTCGGATAACGGCAATCAATTTTTCTTGAGAGGTTTCTGTGGGAAAATGTTTGCCGAAAGACACCATCCCCACCCCCTGGCAAGCCCTTTCTTTATTCCTCACATACACCGCACTAGCCGGGTTGTCCCCTACCATTAATACTGCTAAACCTGGGGGCCTTTTTTTCTTTTCTATTTGGCTTTGAATCTCCTCCCGTAGGCTGCTTTCAATCTTTTTGGCTAAACCCTTTCCATCTAAAATCTTGGCTGTCATGTTACTATTATTGGTTGAACTGTCTGCAAAAATACACTGTCAAAAAATTATAGGGTTAATTAGGAACAAATTCCATGACATACAATTGATTTTTATGAATAGTCTTTACGCCAGCCTCCTCTCTTTTTCTTTAGTAACCGCCACTGGCTGTCACCCAGTCAATGGGGGATTAGTCACACCCGTCTTTTCCATACAGGAAATAAAACAGCAGGAAAACCTAAACCAGTTGGTGACCATAGAGGGTAAAATAGTCAAAACCGTACCCCTATTAAACTCTCAAGCCTATCAAATCCAAGACAACAGTAGCAGCATCTGGGTGGTAGTGGGCAACAAACTGCAATTTAACCCCGGCCAAACCGTAAGACTCCAGGGCATTTTAAAATACCAAAATATTACCGTTGAAGGGGATGACTGGGGTGAATTCTATCTAGAAATGCCGGATGATTCCCTCATCCTCCCTGGCAAAAAATAAGCCCCTCCCGCACCCCCCCTTTATGGCGGGGTTGCCACATCACAACATACCCCCCTTACCCCTTACATTTTACATTCCTCATTTACATTTTTTAACTTTTTTCATTTCATTTCGAGGGGGACTTTGCTTTGCTATAATGGGGGGGGACGGCAGGAGGCGTGACTGCCAGGGGGTAGGAACGATAAAACAAGTCAGGAACAAAATACTGTGGAACAGATGAATGAGAGTTTTAGCCTAGCGGCGTCCTATACTATTGAATTTAATTAGCAAAAAAACTAGATAGAGGGGAGTGAGAGCTACGGGCAATGTGCCCCACCCCCCCCCTACACATTGGGGATTGACTGGGGATTAACTGGGACTGCCTCCAATACGGCCATAGTCAGCGGCGAAGCCGGAAAGAGGGGCAGCCCTTAGATTTTCATAGTACTCAGTATTGTTAACATCCAAACCTATTTCCCTTGCGGCACGGCTCAACAGGGATTGCTGACGGTTCCTCACCATTCTATCATGACGCAGCATCAGGGCACGGGCCTTTTGATTGGTGTTCATACCTTCCCCCTCCTTTCTTCTTTTCCCTTCTGTCCTCATTATAGTAAACTTCTGTATAAATTGCTACATTTTTATAGAATTTAACATATCCTTAACAGTACCCCTAACCCTTGACACATTTGCTTAGTTGGTGCTAGGATGGGGGAGAGTGGGGGGCAGGCAAAGGGACTGCCGAGACACTTGGGCTGGGTGCTTTCTTATAAGGAAAGATTTTCAACATGAGGGAAGAGGAGAAGGGTGGTGGGCACTTCCTGATTAGCTGATAAAAGAAAAGAGAAGGGGGGAAAAGCCATATCCCCATCACTGCTGCCCTAAATCCCGACGGGCAGCCTCAGCGGCGGCAAAAACTTCCTCGTCGCTTTTGGTTGTCCAATGGTCGTCGGCGATTTCCTTGTAAAATTGTTCATCATAGGGTCTAGTGCGGACAACTACAGGCATAGGTACAGCATGACCGAGGACAAGGGCTTGTTGTTTAGAATCCAGTTTGGCCAAGACTGAGCGAAGACTGCTGGCGCCGGAAACACCAGTGAAGATGGCATCTATATCCTTCTCGTCGTTTAAAAGACAGGTAATCCTAGTGCCCATCTGCGACATTACCTCATTGTCTATGCCTGATGGTCTTTGGTCTACTACTAGCAATGTTACAAAATACTTACGCATTTCTCGGGCAATAGTGCCGAAGATGGTTTGATGGACTACCCTGGAGTCTAGGAAACGATGAGCCTCTTCTATGGTAATTACTAATTGTCGTGGACGGTCGACGGGGTTTTTAGAATGAAGGAATCTCTCTGCCTTTTTCACATACTCACTGTGGATGCGTCTTGTGATCATATTGGTTACAAGCATATAGGAAAGAAGACTGCCCTGGCTACCAAACTCAATGACCACATTTTTGCCGGCATCCAACAGGGCGAGGATTTCTTTGATATAATTGTAGGGACAGCTAGTGCGCATGTACTTAAGGGATTCTAGGCGTTTTAACTTCCTCTGCAAAGCCATAATTGAGCCATGGTGCCCCTGTCTTTCCCCACAGAATTCGGCTATCTCATCATTGGTCATATTTAGGAGGGTAACTATCCAGTCTTTCCCGAATTCACTGGCAAGGATATTGGCATTATCTAGACTAGCCTCCGACAACCCTAATTCCTTTGACACCAGACGCAAGTCTTCAATCTCTATTTGGTCGTAGCTTAGATATAATTCACGAGCATAGGGCACCCCGCGACGACGGGTGGATTCCACATCTAGGGTATATATTTCCACCCTGTCAGGGAACAATTGTTTCAAACCCTTAACAATAGAGGCTCCCTTGTCTTCACTGACGGCTTCCCATCCATATTCTGAGTGCATATCAAACATGAGATTTACTGCGGCATCTTTGCGAATAATACCGGAAATCAACAAGCGGGTGAGAAAGGACTTGCCAGTGCCAGACTTGCCGAAAATTCCGTTGCTTCTCTCTACAAAACGGTCTAAATCGATACAAACGGGCACATCCATGTCAAGGGGTTTGCCAATAGCAAAATTGCGTTTACCGGGCGAATCCTCCCAGCCAAAAACACAACGAAAATCCCTCTCTGTAGACTCATATACCTGACTGAAGTGACTGGGGATAGTTTTGACGGGCAACAGTTGTAAATCTTCTAGATTGGGTATGTTATCAAAGTCAATTCTTTCTCCCTCTCCTCCGGTGAGGACTAACATTAACATGGGGGTGATTTTAATGGTACCATAGGTGTCACTGCCCGCCAAAACTTCTAACCAAAAACTATCATCATGGGCGGGGGGGTGAGTAAAAATGCGGGGATTA
The DNA here is from genome assembly GCA_015295805.1 of Geminocystis sp. M7585_C2015_104. Classification (NCBI taxonomy): domain Bacteria; kingdom Bacillati; phylum Cyanobacteriota; class Cyanophyceae; order Chroococcales; family Geminocystaceae; genus Geminocystis; species Geminocystis sp. M7585_C2015_104. The sequence goes on from DVEF01000088.1 coordinate 13,984, forward strand.
GACGCCCCCAAGGATACATCCGTTAACAGACAAAAGAAGCGGGCGCGACTCCCCTGCACCACCAAAAACTTCCCCACCCGCATATCCTCCACAGAGACATCTGGATGCAATTTTACCTCTAAACCTTCACTCAACGAACCTTGAATAACTAAACCCAACGCCTGTGGCTGATTTTTTCCCATAGTTTTTCTGTTAATGACATCATACTGACCACTGGACCCCGTAGTGTTTGGATAATACACACTAGGGTCCAGGGAGGAAATATTAGGCTTTAAGGGCAAAAAGTCTTTCAATGACTTCTTCTACAACCTTATCAGGAGTGGAGGCGCCGGAGGTAATTCCCACTGTAATCTTCCCGGGAGGTAGCCAATTTTCTGTGATTTGCACTTCCTGGTGGAGGGGTTTATGTTCAATTCTGTTGGCAGAAAGGATACGACTGGCACCATCTATATGATAGGAGGGGACTTGTGCCCTCATGGCAATTTCCTGGAGGTGGGTGGTGTTGGAAGAGTTGAAGCCACCGATGACAATAACCAAGTCTAGTTTCTCCTTCACCAATTCATTCATGGCATCTTGTCTTTCTTGGGTGGCATCGCAAATGGTGTTAAAACTCATAAAATGGTCATTAAGATTGGCAGGGCCATATTTCCTCATCATCGTTTGTTCAAATAGTTTGCCAATGGCCTCTGTCTCACTCTTCAACATGGTGGTTTGATTGGCAATACCCACCCTCACCAAGTCTAAATCAGGATCAAATCCCGGGGAAGAGGCTTTTCGGAATTTTTTTAAAAACTCCTCCTTGTCACCTCCATTGAGGATATAATTGCACACATACTGCGCCTCTTCTAGATTCAAGACTATCAGATATTTGCCTGCAAAGGAACTAGTGGCGATAGTCTCCTCGTGTTTGTATTTGCCATGGATAATAGAGGTATATTGCTTTTTCTTGTGTTTTTCCACAGAATTCCAGACTTTAGCCACCCACGGACAGGTAGTGTCTACAATGATACACCCCTTTTCGTTTAAAAGTTGCATCTCTTGGACAGAAGCCCCAAAAGCCGGTAGAATTACTACGTCTCCCTTTGTCACCACCGAGAAATCCTTTACCCCATCCTCCACGGGTATAAAATTAATATCCATCTCCCTCAGACGCTGGTTTACCGAGGGATTATGGATAATCTCATTAGTAATCCAAATCCTCTCGTTGGGGAAGTGAGTACGGGTTTCGTACGCCATAGCTACTGCCCTTTCCACCCCCCAACAAAAGCCAAAGGCTTGTGCCAAACGAATAGTTATATCCCCCCTGGTGATTTGATAACCATTTTCACGAATCTTTTGGATTAGACTGCTTTTATATTCCCCTTTTAAAGTCAGGGCAACTTCTTCCTGATGCCCGAATCCCCTGCGATAGTAGTTTTCCGATTTTTGTAAATTACGCTTGAAATTTTTAGTATCCATATCTAGTGATTGGTGGTATGATATGTAGCCTTTAAAATATCTTAATCCTTTTCTCCCCCCGGAAAGGGGGTAGGGTGAAGGATGTGGGGGTTAGGAGGTGGAGGTGTATGATTGTAAACTCGTATTGGTTTATCTTGTCTTTTGCCGGGGGCCCTTTATAAACAAACCCTGAAAAGGTATTGAGATTACCACTGGGTGTGGAAGAATTCTCCTCTTGGTTTGTCTATCCTCTCATAGGTGTGTGCCCCAAAATAATCCCTTTGCGCCTGGGTTAGATTTTGAGGTAGACGTTCTCTTCTGTAGCTATCGAAGTAATCAAGAGAAGCACTAAAAGCTGGAATAGGAATACCTAGATTATGAGCCAAAGCCACCACCTCTCGCCAAGCCTTTTGCCGTTGGAGGATGCTTTCTTTGAATTCGGGCGCCAGGAGGAGGTTAGGGAGGTTAGGGTTGTCAGTGAAGGCTCTTTTAATTTTATCCAGAAAACGGGCTCTAATGATACAACCCCCCTTCCAGATGCGGGCAATTTCCGATAGATTGATGTTGTATTCAAACTCCACTGACGCCTTGGCAATCAACGCCATCCCCTGGGCATAGGAGCATATCTTAGCACAGTATAGGGCATCTCGGAGCTTATTGATATATTCCGTCACATCCCCCTGAAATTGGCTTACCATCCCTTTCAATTCTCTACTGGCTGCCACTCTTTCTTCCTTGTAAGCCGACATCACTCTGGCGTTTACTGCCGCATATATAGTAGGGATAGGCACCCCCAACTCTAACGAGTTTATCACAGTCCAACGACCTGTGCCTTTTTGGCCAGCAGAATCCAGAATATAGTCAATCAGATAACCTCCTGTCACATCGTCTTTTTTGGCGAAGATATTAGCCGTTATTTCAATTAAAAAGGAGTTTAACTCTTCCGTCTCATTCCATTGGCTGAAAACTTCATGTAATTGCTGATTATCTAAGCCTAAGCCCGTTTTTAGCAAGTCATAAGCCTCGGCAATCAGCTGCATATCCCCGTATTCTATTCCATTATGCACCATTTTGACATAGTGGCCTGCACCACGGGGACCAACATAGGTTACACAAGGGCCATCATCCACCTGGGCGGCAATTTTAGTGAGGATTGGTTCCAATTCCTGGTATGCTGTATATGTGCCCCCTGGCATTAGGGAGGGGCCCTGTAGTGCACCTTCTTCGCCACCGCTTACACCCATCCCCACGAAACCCAAACCAGTGGCTTCTAATTCCCGGGTGCGTCTTTCGGTATCCTGGTAGAGAGAGTTACCCCCGTCGATAATCATATCCCCTTCTTGTAATAGGGGTTTTAATTGTTGGATAACCTCATCTACTGGCGCGCCCGCTTTTACCATTACTAGTATTTTACGAGGGCGTTCCAATAATTGCACAAATTCTTCTAGGCAGTAGGCGGCTTTGACATCCTTGCCTTGCGCCTTGGTAGCCATAAATTTTTCCGTTACGGCGGCAGTGCGGTTATACACGGCAATGGGGAATCCCTTACTTTCCACGTTTAAGGCTAGATTCTCCCCCATTACGCCCAACCCAATTACCCCAAAACTCCTTTTTGTCATAATTATTCCTCTTTACTAGTTACTAAAATGTCCATCCTCAGGGTAACTTGATTTTCTAGTTTTGAAGCATATTTTTTAATAATTTGTTGTGTTAATCTAGCAGAGTGATTTCAATGTCATGGTAGAATTCTGGTTGGTATAATTCCACCTTCGACTGAGACGACAGAAGCAGTAATGCCCAAAACACCCCCACTCTATCCTGCTTGCTGTCTCCCCTATGTTTTTGCCACTGTCTCACCAATTCCTCAAACAGAATCTTCCTTCTTCCCTGAGACTGCTTATAATCATTCAAGAAAACACTTATTTGGTGAGTCAATTCTGTTAGATTTTCCTCATGAGCCAACTTTTTAACTGTTTCTAGTGCTTCCTGACGGTTGTCTCCTTTTTTCGGTTTTCTGTCGGGGTTTGCCTTTATATTTTCTCCCTTTTCTGATATCTCCTTTTGGATGGCTTTCAGTTGGGCAATAAACTCTTGTAGGGTTACCTTTCGCCTTTGGGGCAGTAAAGGTGTTATCTTTCTTTTAATATATTTTTCTGCCTCTTGTAGTTCATAAAACGCTGTATTTCGTGATTTTTTTTCCTGGTTTTCTCCTGAGGTATTTTCCTCCCATTCTTGGCATTTATCCTCCTTTATTATGGCTATAGTTTCAGCTTTTAATAGGACTAATTTTGAAGCAAAGAGCATAACTTTAGCAGATTCTGCTAGGCCCAAGTCTAGATTTTCAGGGGAGATATTATGGTCATCAAATAATCCTAATTCCGTCAAGAATTCATCGATGATTTCTATAACTTTTACTTCCCAGGGGTTTATCTTTCCACTTTCAGCTAACTCTATGAGTCGAGTGAGAGTGTCTTGAATTCGAGCCAAAAAAGTAGTATTGGAATTCAGAGTCATAGTAAAGTCATAATGAGGGGGTGGAAAAGTGGCAAAAGTAGCTGCAAGTCTACCTCATGGTGACGGCTTATGGTTAAATATTAAGGGAATTGTTACAGGTAAAGCCAGAGTAGGAGTAAAGGAAGGATTTTCAGATGGATTTATCGAGAATTCCCCCACAACCAAAACCCGGGATTTTAAATGTCTTCATCGAAATCCCCGGAGGTAGCAAAAATAAATATGAATTCGACAAGCAATTAAATGCCTTCGTTTTAGATAGGGTATTATATTCTTCAGTAAGATACCCTTACGATTATGGTTTCGTACCTAATACTTTAGCAGACGATGGTGACCCCTTAGATGGGATGGTGATGATGGACGAATCTACCTTCCCAGGGTGTATAATTGCTGCTCGTCCTATTTGTATGTTAGAAATGATTGATAGCGGGGAGAGGGATGAGAAAATCCTATGTGTGCCGGCGGACGATCCCCGTTATAGTCATGTAAGATCCTTAAAAGACATTGCCCCTCACCGTCTGGAAGAAATAGCCGAATTTTTCCGCACATACAAGAATCTAGAGAAGAAAGAAACTCAAATACTAGGCTGGAAAGATATTGACCAAGTGGCGCCTCTAGTGGAAAAATGTATAAGGGCCTATAAACAGGCTTAACCAATGCTATAGTGGGTGGTGGGGGTGTTGGCATCGCCCTACTCCCCCCCCGATTTTAGTTTCTAGCTAGCCATTTTTGTCCGTTTAACCGTTTTAAGGTAAAAGAAACCATTAAGTCTAGGGTAGCCTTACGCTCATCTATCATAAACGATTCTAAGGTGCTAGGCTTTTCACCTCTAAGGCAACAAGAAAAAGCCTTTTGCCCATTAATATTTTCCTGTAAAAAGTATAGAGAAAAAACACGTCCCCCTAAATCCCCTACTACTTGCCAACACTCCGGGAAAGATTCATAGCCGACAACGGGTATTTTAGCCTTTTTGAATTCCAACTCTACTTCAGTTATACCCTGTTTAGCAATAGCAGTTTTCAAGGCGGGGATAAAATGTTCATTAATGAATTCTGTAAGGGGTTTATCTTCTACAGCGGGGGGTTTAGCCTTTTTGGCTGGTTTTTCTGCACCGGGTGTGGCTTTTGTTTCTTCTGTCATAGTCTCTAGCTATGGATTTCCAAGAGTACTGATAGCTAATATATCATCCTCTTTTCCCTCTTCCCACACTTTCAGCCACTCGTTTATAATTGTGTTTGGGTTTACAATGGGCCTTCCGACAATGAGTGTAAAAGTGGAAGACAGGAAGACAGAAGTCGACGAGTTAAGGACGGTTTTAGAATTAGCTACAGAAGAAGAGTTAAAACAGGTAACAGAAATTCTCTTTTCCCGTAGCCTCAATCCCCTGGATTATTTATATACTCCCTCCCCCATAGAAGTGCAAAGTCAGGGGTGGCAAAAGTGGTTGGATGCCATTGAGAAAAGATTTCGTTTTCTGGCGGCAGATGGTTTTACCGTGTTACGAGGACAAACAGATAAGGTAAAGTATAGGGATGTGTTAATCCAAGTGTGTCGTTACCTGCAAATCCCCTACAGTCGGCAAATGAATACCGTTGACATAGAGGCAGAGATATTTCTCCATCTTTTACAACAGACATGGGAAAAACTCCCCGCCAAGCAACAGTATTCACTGAAACAAAAAATTATCAAATTTCTTACAGAAAACCCCTCTCCCCAACCACTACCCTTGAGTATACAACATGACCCAGTTAAGATTCTCATGAGGGGAGGTGGTGTAGTAGCTATCAACTCCCTTCTGAAAAACTGGCTGCTAGGTATAATTGCCCAACAATTTGCGCTACATTTTGCAACATATCAGGCTGCCAAGAATGCCCTCATTAGGGGAGGAATAGCCGCCGCCAATCAAATCCAAAACTACTTCACCCTCCAGATGGCAAAAAGGGGAATGGCTATAGCTTCTGCCCGTTATACTGCTACTAGGAGTATTTTCGCCTTTTTGGGTCCTGCTTTATGGATTTACTTCTTTGCTGACTTGGGATGGCGCGCCATTGCCACCAATTATACTAGGATAATACCGGTAATATTCACCCTAGCACAAATTCGTCTCACTAGGAGTCCAGAATTTCAGATAGCCTAGGAAATATTTTTTTGCCTCCGGGGGTTTTTGTAACTCCTGCCACCATATTCCCCCCCAACTATTTTCTTCTGCCTATTGCCGCCGACTATGCCGGTTTCGCCGATTTTTAGTTTACCCACCCATGGTGCGACAAATGACAGTTTATAATAATGGCGTGGGTTATCCCCTGCTATTTTTTTAAAGGAAAGGCAATATTTGATTTACTAGAAGATTGTCCCTCTTGTAAACCCGTAAGATTTTATCATTACAAACCCCTACTCCCTACACCCTACCTTATAAATCCTACCTTCTACATCCCACTTTCTACATCCTACTACATCCTACTTCCTACATCCTACTCCTTACACCCTATTACATCCTACTCCCTGTGACGGTTAACGAATTGGCATATTAAAGGTTACTAATGGGGGTTAACTGTCTCATAATCATAATCAAAACCCCAGGTGAGAAATTGGGACTATGATGTATGGTTATTTAAGTTTTGGTTGCGGTTTTAGTTTCCTTTTAATTGTGGCTTTTTTTGTTTTGCAATGGTTTAATATCCCTGTGGGAAATTTTGTGGATTGGTTGATTGGTATTGCCATTTTCTGGTGGCTACTGGCGATTGTCACCATTCCCTGGAATATCTATTTTGACGCCCAGGATGTAATTGCGGAAGCCAATGTTTCTCGTCAGAAAAATATTAGTTTTGATGAGAAACAGTTAGAGTATGTACAAAAGGTGGCATCTTTCTCAATAGTTTTAGCAATCGTGCTACATTTACTCTCTGCTTTGGGATTATATTTGCTGGCAGCTTCAGGAGTTAGTGAGATAGGTTATCTAGCATCTGGGGCTACCTTATTGTTGACTTTTTTGCGTCCAGCAGTTCGAGGTTATCAGTATTTAGCTCAACGTTTACAAGCAATTCGCGAACAAATTACCCATCCCAGGGAAGATGTTTTAGAGTTAAGAAATCGTGTTTTGTTTCTCGAAAATCAACTCAAATCCCTAGTTGAAGAATTCAATTACAATAATGAGGATTCTTTGGTGTTTAAAAATGAGCAACGGTGGCAAGAAATAAGAAATAATTATAATCAGCTAATGGCAAAATTTGAGCATTTTCAGGCGTTAAATAAGCAGGAACATGAAAATATCATCATAGAAAGTAGAAAGGCAGTTGCCCAGTTATCAGAAGACAGCAAATTTTTAGAAAACGTCAGGGAGATTATACGCTTTTTCAAAGGGGCATAAAAACCCCCGCTTTAGTTTTCATTGTCTCCCTGTTTAGGAGAAAACCAACCACATGGCAACCCATAATGGGGTGGCATTACTAAGCCGGTTAATCGACTTATTTGATTATAGCCCCTCTCTAAACCAACTCTCCTGTGGTCGATTACATGGCGACTATTATATTTTCACACTAATTACCCAATCTGGGCTAGTGGGTGGGGCTACAATCACCCCTAGGAGGAATGGCAAACAAGGCAGTCACTGGTTATTCACCGGTTAAAGAGAGTGTTTAGACTGGTTAGACTAGTTAGACTGGCTTATAGTTAGATTGGTTAGACTAAATGGCGGCTAAAGGCAGCATTTATTATCAGTTATAACCACTTTTCGTAACCCCATCTGTATGGGTCAATTATTTGATATTGTAGGGGTTTATGATTTTAAAACTAACCCCACCCATATCCTAATCCCCACACAGCCTACAAAACTACGTTGAAGGCAACTCCCTCTAGCTGGAAAAAGTCAGAATAACTTTCCATTACATAATTCTTTTCACTCTCGTTGGTGAATAGGTAACTACCAGGCAATAATCGATTTTGAAAACGGTAGAGGGGAAAACCTTGACTATTGGCGGGGTATACATAAAAAGCAATTCCTTCTTCTGTAAAAACGGGATAATTTCTTTTAATAGAATTGGCTTCTTCTTCCCCCACAAAAAGATAAGTGCCCATGATATTATCATTGCGGAAACGATAAATTGGCATTAACCCATCCTGGGGAGTTAGACTAACATAAAACGCCAATCCCTCTAGTTGAAATTGAGGATAATTGCGGAGAATATTGTTAGCCTCATCTTCCCCCACAAACAAATAGCTGCCTAGATAGTCTCTATTTTGCAGCCGGTATATGGGAGTATTAAGGAGAGGTGGGAGAAGATGGGATGTGGGAGATGAGGGAGAATTGCTATTGGTGGGGGAAGAGGGGAGGGGGAGAAAATCGTTGTTGGCGGTGGGAGAATGGGGATTGCCACTGGGGGGAAGGGGAATATTTCCGTCATTGCCAGTGGTATTATCAGCAAAAGGAGAAGGGGGATTGTCATTAGTCATAGGAGAATTTAAGTTGTCACGGGGGGTTGGATTTAAATGGTTGTTGGGGTTGGGAGAATTATAAATGTTGGGAGGAGAAGAAGAGGGAATGGAGGCTTGGGATAGACTGGTATTATCTGAAGGGAGGTTGTTGAAATTGTTACTATTGAGAAACCCAGTAGCCAGAAGGGGATTATCAGTGGCTAAGTCTAATTTGATGTTGGTGTTGCCGATAGTAACCCAGGCTTTAACTATATCATCTTTCGGGTCTTGGTCCAAATTGCCGATAAAACTAACAAGATAGTCGCCGGGGGGAAGGAATAGAGAATAACCACCCGTTTGCCAACTAGTGGTTTCGTAGCGACTCCCTGTGGTTATATTTTTAGCAATGATTCTAATATTGCCAATTCCCTCGCCAATGGTATAAAAGTCATCATCTACCACGGAATCAGTGTAAATAACACCAGTAAGAAATGCACCATCTCCATCCTTGCGGCTATAGGCAAAATTCTGGGTAGTCACCACCGCATTGTAGTTAATCCTGTTAAAGGTAAAAACCCCCTGCAATGAGGCTATTCCCACCTCCCGAAACTCATCCCATAACATGGTGACTCGGTGACTGCGGTTGGGATAGTTATAATCCACAAATAGATTCACATAATTGTCAATGGCAAACTTAACATAGTCCATACTACCAGTTGTGCCTTTCCAAGCGATATTTTCGCCACTTCCCCAGGGAGGTATAAACTGATAGCCGGCCATTGCCATTCTTTGTTGGGAATTAGTACCATTTACCCCAGTGTGGCTAAAGACATCATTATCCAACATCCATTTACTGTGGAGGTAAGCGGCGTCTATGAGATAGGGATTAAAAGCGAGAGGCTGTTTGGGGGTGGGAGATATACACCATTGTGGTGATACTCCCTCATTTAGATTGCCTCCCAGAAGACGATTAGCTTCCTGTTGCGGATTGCTTCTGGCCCTATTTATTAATTCTAACATTAACTGATCTACCGGGGTGGGTTCCCTAAGTCCCATGGTTATTTCCCCTACTTCTAGTTACCCTATCCCCATCATACCCTTGTCTCATCACACCCATCCAACAGAATTACAGCTTAGTCGCCATGGACTTGATTTGGTTTCATTGGTATATACCCTCCACGGTGTTTTTAGACTGTCATATTATTTCCCTCACCGCCTTTCCACTAACTGTTAAGTAAACACTGTCAAACCACTGTTATTGCCACCAACCACACACAAATAAGTAATGTTAAACTTTTTTCAGCCTGGCATGATTCCCCCTTCTAGGTCCCAGGTTTCTCAGAAAAATTTAATTTTTTCCTCTGTTCTTTCTTCTTTTTTTTAAAACCTTGCATTTGGGACAACATTTCCGCTGCGAAACTGCCAGAGGCCTACTTCTAAAACTCCACCAAGCCGTGGGTTTACTGAGGAAATCGTCTGCTGCATTGCCGATTCCAATTTAACTTTCCCTATTTAATGTTTATTATTTTAAAAATTGTTTAAAATTTCTCCTGTTTCTACTTTTATATTCGACCAATATTTTCTCTATTTGTCTCCCATTTTACCCTTATATTTTTCCCCACTGAGGGGAAACACATTCCACAAAGGCAGTTTCAAAAGCCACAGGAGGAAAACAATAACAATTCTCCCCTCTCAACCGCTTAACTCTTCGAATCTAGCCCAACTGGCAGACAGTATTTCTCCAAGGCAATCCAACTAGGAAAAATGGTGGACTGTAACCGTGGCGGTGCGGCAGGAGTGGGGGATATTTTTAGAACCTCACATAATGAGAATATATACTGACATCTCCCAAATAGTTAGGGGCTTTAATAAAAAAGATTAGCATTAAATAGGACCGGGGAGGGGAAACCAGAAAGTCCTAATAACCAAAAGACCACCTCACCCCACTGACAAGCATAAGAGCAACAGGCAATGGCACAGCCGAGGCGATACCCCAGTGGTTGCCCATGAGAAGGGGAGTAGGAATGGGTCGCCTGAGACTCGAACTCAGGACCAATCGGTTAAAAGCCGAGTGCTCTACCACTGAGCTAGCGACCCGTTTGTTGCGCCGTTTTGATGAGCCGCACAACGTCTACTATTCTAACGCACTGAGAAAAAAAATGCAAGGGTTTTTAGTACTTTTTGAACATCCCGTGGCGCCACAAAAAAACCCCATCGCCCCCACCCATTCTTGACGTTCCAAACCCCCCATTCTTCTGACAAAAGGGAAGGACAAAGGGAAGGGGGGTCGCCTGAGATTCGAACTCAGGACCCATCGGTTAAGAGCCGAGTGCTCTACCGCTGAGCTAGCGACCCGTTTGTTGCGCTGTCTTGAAGAGCTCCCATTGAACAATTGTAGCGCACCGGCCACAAGAAATGCAAGGGGGGGTCTAGTTTTTTTGTTGAGTTGCCTCTAAACTGGGAGGGATAATAGTATAAGGGGGATTTCTATGTTGAGTAGGGTTTGGAGTGGGGCCGTAGTAGGGATCGAGGGGGTAAAGGTTGGGGTGGAAGTGGATGTGGCTGGGGGGTTGCCCAAGACAATTATTGTAGGTTTGCCGGATACGGCAGTACAGGAGTCAAGGGAGAGGGTAAAGGCGGCTATTAGAAATTCTGGTTTTGCTTTCCCGGTAAGACAAATAACAGTCAATCTCTCTCCTGCTGACTTGCGCAAAGAAGGGCCTATTTTTGATTTGCCTATTGCCCTGGGGATTCTGGCTGCCTCCCAACAGGTGGAGTCTACCCACTTGTCTGACTATCTTTTTTTGGGAGAGGTGTCTCTAGATGGCAGTCTAAGGGGGGTTGCCGGTGTTTTGCCCATGGCAGTGATGGCGGCTAGGTTGGGATTTCGAGGCATAGTTGTGCCTAAGGATAATGTCCAAGAGGCTGCAGTGGTGGAAGTACTAAAGGTGTATGGGTTTAATCACCTATTGGAGGTAACTCAGTTTTTGCAGAATCCCTCCCAGTTTCCCGTGGCTACCCCCAGAGTGGAACAAGAGGACATGGATACCAATTATGACCTAGCTGATGTAAAAGGACAATACTCTGCCCGTAGGGCTTTGGAAATAGCGGCTGCTGGGGGACACAATCTGTTATTGGTGGGGCCTCCCGGTGCTGGTAAAACTATGTTAGCAAGAAGACTCCCCTCCATCCTCCCGCCCCTCTCCTTTGCAGAAGCTTTAGAGGTATCCCAGATTTACTCCGTAGCTGGCCTGTTGAAGGGCCGAAGTGGTTTAATTACCCAACGCCCCTTCCGTAGCCCCCATCATTCTGCCAGTGGTGTGGCACTAGTGGGGGGAGGCTCATTGCCAAAACCTGGGGAAATTTCCCTCTCCCATCACGGTGTTTTATTCCTGGACGAGTTAACGGAGTTCAAACGTAGTGTCTTAGAGTTTCTGCGTCAACCCCTAGAAGATGGATTTGTCACCGTCTCCCGGGCTCGTCAAACAGTCTCCTTTCCTGCCCGTTTTACCCTTATTGCTAGCACCAACCCTTGTCCTTGTGGTTACTACGGCGATTCTCTCAAAGAATGCACCTGTTTTCCACGACAACGCCAACAATACTGGGCTAAACTGTCAGGCCCTTTACTTGACCGCATCGACCTACAAGTTGTAGTCAACCGTCTTAAACCTGAGGAGATGCTCCAACAAAAGGCAAGGGAAGGTTCCCACTCGGTGAGGGAAAGGGTTATCGCCGCACGAGAAAGGGCAAGGATTCGCTTCCAGGACTACCACATCTCCTGTAATGCCCAGATGCAATCTCACCACCTGCGACAATTTTGCCCTCTGGATGACCACTGCCGTGGAATTCTCGATGGCGCTATCCGCAAATTAGGTCTTTCCGCCCGTGCCTTCGACCGTATTCTTAAAGTAGCCCGCACCATCGCCGACTTGGACTCCTCCCCCTCCCTCCAACCACACCACCTCGCCGAGGCCATCCAATATCGTACTCTCGACCGTCTCCTCTAACAGTATTTTTACTTATTTACAATTTAATGTTAAAAAGTATTAACAGGGGTTGCAATTTCCGGACGAGTGGTCTTCAATGGAAGAAGAAGTAGAATGGGGTAGGTGTGTGTGTTTGAAAAGACCTTCTGGGGAAAAGAAAAAGCCGAGGTCAAAAAAACGGCGATTGGGGGCATAAGTTAAAAAGGTAGGAGGGGAGAAGGTTTGAGTGGTAAGACAGGGTGATATAATAAGCGTTACAATAGAAGATGTGAGCAGTGAGGGGTATGGGGTGGGAAGAATAAACCAACAGGTGGTGTTTATACCAGACACGGTGACGGGGGATAGGGTAAAAAGTAGAATTGTAAGGGTGAAAAGGAAATACGCGGAGGGGAAGATAAAGGAAATAGAATCGGAGTCGCCCCATAGAACTCGACCCAGTTGTATTGTAGCAGACAAGTGTGGGGGTTGTCAGTGGCAGCATATAGACTACCAGTATCAGTTACAACTAAAAGAAAATCAGGTGAGGGAGACTTTGACTAGGATTGGAGGTTTTACCGACATAAGGGTGGAAAAGATAATCGCTGGCAAACCCCTGGGGTATCGCAATAAGGTGAGTTATCCACTAGCCATGTCGGCAATGGGGAGGTTGAAGGCGGGTTATTATCGCCGGGGAAGCCATCAAGTGGTTAATATTAACAAGTGTCCCATTCAGGATGAGCGTTTGAATCCCCTGTTGGCGGGGATAAAAAAGGATTTACAGGCATCACAAATACCCGTATATGACGAGAAGACGAGAAAGGGCGCACTACGACACCTTTGTTTCCGCATTGGCAAAAACACAGGGGAAATTCTAGTAACCCTGGTGACTGCTAAGAGGGTGGGGGAAAAACTGAAAACTATGGCACAGAAGTGGATGGAGGTTTATCCTGAAATAGTGGGGGTGACCTTGAATTATAACCCCAAGGCTACTAATGTGATTTTTGGGGAGGAAACGGAATTATTGGCCGGGAGGGGTTATTTAAGGGAAACATTTGCCGGTTTAACCTTTCATCTACGCCCAGAAACCTTTTTCCAGGTTAACACCAACTCGGCAGAAGACTTGTTGTTTGCCATCTTTTCCCGTCTGGATTTGAAGGGAAATGAAACAGTGTTAGACTTGTATTGTGGTATAGGGACTTTCACTCTACCCTTTGCCCAAAAAGTAAAGAAGGTGATTGGCATCGAATCCCATTATCAGTCTATCATCCAGGCAGAGGAGAATGCTATTTTAAATGGGATTGACAATGTACAGTTTATAACAGGGGAGGTGGAGGCCATTTTGCCAACCTTAGCAGTGAAACCAGAGGTGGTAGTATTAGATCCACCAAGGAAGGGATGTGAAGAAACTGTGATGGAAACTCTAAGGCAAATGCAACCGGAAACCATAGTATATATCAGCTGCCACCCGGCTACACTTGCCCGAGACTTACGCCGGCTTGGGGAGGACTATAACATAAAATGGGTACAACCGGCAGACTTCTTCCCCCAAACATGCCACGTAGAAACGGCCGTGATTGTTACCAGGAGGAAATAAACTTAGCTACGATGCCATTTGGTGACACCACCGGGCAAGTCTACCAGAATAACACCTTTTTGTTTTAGATAATCCCTAATACGATCACTTTCTGCATAATTTTTCTGTTTACGGGCAATACTGCGTTGTTGCACGAGTGCTTCGATTTCTCTGTCTTCAATTTCCTCCTGTTGGGTGACAACATCCTGGTGTTTGACTTCCAAACGTAGGATTTTAGCAAGGGAAACCAGAGTGTGCCATTTGGCCAGTAAATCCCGAGAAGATTGAGAGAAATTGCCTTGGTGACTAAGTAAATTGGATTCTTTACGCAATTCCTTGGCTAGTTCAAACAGAATTGCCAAACCCGCGGCAAAATTAAAATCCGAGTCTACCGCCTCCCGGAAGGCGTTTTCTATATTTTTGTCAGTATTTAAACTGGTAGCCTCAGATGCTTCAAAAGAGAGCTCCTTGGCGTATTTGTAACCGAAACAGAGGGCTTCTTTAAGGGTTTGCCACCCACCCATGGCGGCTTGTAAAGCAGATTCGCTGAAGTCTAGGGGTTTTCTGTAGTGAGTTTGCAGTATGAAAAGACGCACCGCCATGGGGTCATATCTATCCAAAAGTTCGCGGATGGTGATAAAATTGCCCAGGGATTTAGACATTTTTTCCCCGTTAACTGTCACCATGCCATTATGCAACCAGTAGAGGGCAAGGGGCCTACCTGTGACGGCTTCTGACTGGGCAATCTCGTTTTCGTGGTGAGGGAAGATTAAATCACTGCCGCCTACGTGAATGTCGATAGTCTCCCCCAGGTTTTCCCTTATCATAGCAGAACATTCGATATGCCATCCAGGTCTTCCTTTACCCCAGGGAGAATCAAAACCTGGTTCATCTGGTTTTGCAGCTTTCCAGAGGGCAAAGTCAAAAGAATTTTGTTTTACCTGTTGGGATGCAGAAACATCAATTCTCCCACTAGCCCCCACCTGTAATTCTTCTAACCTGCGTCCAGACAGTTTACCATATCCGGGGAACTTATCCACTGCATAGTAGACATCCCCCTGAGACTGATAGGCAAAACCCTTTTCCTCCAATTCCCAAATCAGCCTTTTTATGCCATCTAGGGTATGAGTCACTCGAGGATAAGAGTCAGCCTTGTATACATTTAGCCTCTCCATATCCTCAAAATAGGCTTGGATGAAACGCTCAGCCACCTCCTCCATGGTGGTGTTTTCCTGACGGGCGCGGTTCAAAATTTTGTCATCTATGTCTGTAAAGTTCTGTATGTATCTTACTTGATAACCTCGCCAGACTAGATAGCTTCTCACCACATCCCAGACGACACAAGTGCGGGCATGTCCCAGGTGACAGTAGTCGTAGGCGGTGATACCGCAGCAATACATCTTAACTTGAGGGGGATTGAGGGGCTTAAATTCTTCTTCCCTTTTGGTGAGGGTATTGTAGACAATCAGACTCATTGGCGTATTTTCTGTTTGGGGTGTTACTCTATGCCTATGTTAAGGGCTTATGACTATCAGTGTCTATAGGGAAATGTGAGTGTGGCAGTGGGAGAGAGGTTTTTTGAGGGTGGGAAGGCTAGGAAAGTGACCCATCACAATCCCAGTAGAATAGAGTAAGGCGGATTGCCCCTGTTAATGCTCAAGCCCAAACCCAATACAACCACCCCCGGTGAGGGGCAATTTCTTAAACTAGTAGTATAGTATAACGAGTGTGAGTTGAAGGTGCAGGTGTTAAGAAAACTAAAGGAAGACTTGAAAAACGACTTTCTGGCAGGATTGTTGGTGGTTATTCCTTTAGCTACCACCATATGGCTGAGCTATGTTATCGCTACCTGGGCAATAGATTTACTAACCAGAATACCAAAACAACTCAATCCCCTTGACAACCTCCATCCAGTATTACTGAATCTGATAAATTTCTGTATTGGCCTAACTGTGCCTCTAGCATTTATACTATCAATAGGGTTGATGGCCAGAAATATAGTTGGCCAATGGTTGTTGCACTTAGGGGAGAGAATAGTACAGGGGATACCCCTGGCTGGTGCGGTTTATAAAACTGTAAAACAGATACTAGAAACCATTCTCCAAGACACGGAAAACAAATTCCGTCGGGTGGTATTAGTAGAATACCCTCGTAAGGGGATTTGGAGTATAGGGTTTGTCACCGGCAAAGTCAGTGATGCCATTGGCAAGAATTTTGAAAAACCCTTACTAAGTGTCTTTATCCCCACTACCCCCAATCCCACCACTGGTTGGTATGCTATTGTACCGGAGGAAGAGGTAACAACCTTAGACATGTCTATTGAGGATGCCTTTAAAATCCTCCTCTCTGGTGGAATTGTCACCCCCAACAGTGGTAATGGCAATTATCCCAGCACAAGCAATAATGGCTACAGGGGAAAACCCCTTCTGATTGGCAAAAACCCCCCACCCCCCACCGCCCGCTGAGCCGTTTTACAAAAGATTCCTCATTTGTTACAATGAATGTAAAGAAATCTTACGGGAGACATGGGACTTTTCCCCTCTAGGCTTCCTTAAGATTAAACGACAACAAACAATTTGCCGAGGGCTATTTCCCCTTGTCGCTAGGGTAGCCTCGGTTTTTTTTATAATATCCCATTAGGACAGTGGGGCACAATAAGTGCTATCATTTCTTTACAGATGCGGAAAAAATGTAACCAGGTAGGAAATGGAGGGAGTATAACTACTATGGATTGGAGATTATTGATAGTACTATTGCCCGTATTAGTGGCTGCTGGCTGGGCGGTTTACAATATAGCTGCAGCAGCCGTGGAGCAATTTCAAAAGCTCTTCAACAAACAACAAAAAGCCTAGTAAAAGCCTAGTACAATGATAATAGAATAGGTGGCCGAGTGTTCGCTTCAGGCGGGGGTGATTCTCATCCCCCTATTGTTTCCCTTCTGTGGTAAACTTATAGGCAAGAGAACCAAGGACAAAGGCTATTACAAAGAGAAAGGGATTGGGACTAAATTGTACCAGAGAAGTTACCGCGGGGCCAGGACAGTAGCCACTGATACCCCAACCAATACCAAAAATTGCCGCGCCCACAATAAGTTTGGAGTCAATGTCGTTACGGGCAGGCAGATGGAATTGGGAATCCAATAGGGGTTGTTTCCAAGATAGAATAAAACGGAAGGCAATGAGGGTTACAACCACCGCCCCTCCCAATACGAAGATGAGGGTGGCATCCCATTTTCCGGCTACATCTAGAAAGCCTAACACCTTTTCCCTGTCTACCATTTGGGAGATGCCTAACCCCAATCCAAATAGCAACCCGGAAAGAATAGCAATTATATTCTGTGGTTTCATATCTTCCCCCTATGCCAGTAGATGCCTGGTGACGAATACAGTTAGAATCCCAGTGATGAGGAATGTAATAACAGCTACTAGTGAGCGTAATGATAGTCTACCTAGCCCACAAACACCATGTCCACTAGTACAACCGTTAGCCATGGTTGTGCCCCACCCTACCAGAAAACCACCCACAAGCATAGCAATGGGGTGGAAGGGATAACGGGGAGTATCCGGAAAGGGCAAGACGTATTCAAACAGTAATCCCCCCAACAACATTCCTCCTAGAAAATACCAACGCCAAAGCTGTGAGGCTTTAAATTCCAAAGCCCCATTAATCATTCCACTTATCCCCGCAATCCTACCATTAAAGGCTAACAATATCGTGGCACTGATTCCTATCAAGACTCCTCCTATTAAGCCATTTATCCAGCTGGTTTCCATGTGGTTGTTCCCGTCATATCATCGCCCAACAATATATTCTAATGGTCAGTGGGACTTTGTGCTGGTTGGTGCTGTTAAAATTGTCTATATTCTTGCCGTTTTTTGGGTCAGGATTGTCTGTTAGGCTAACAATAAGAAGCTAAGTTAAAACATGGCGACATTGTATCAGGTAAATCATAAAAACCCCCAGAATCGCAAGATAGAGGCCATTACAAAAGCTCTAAGGGAGGGGGCAATTATGCTCTATCCTACAGACACAGTATATGCCATTGGCTGCGACATAAATTGCAAAAAAGCGGTGGAAAGAGTTAGGGCAATCAAACGACTAACTAATGACAAACCCCTGACTTTTTTGTGTTCCTCCCTGTCAAATATAGCCGAATATGCCACTGTTTCTGACGAGGCCTATTATATCATGAAAAGGTTAATTCCAGGACCTTATACTTTTCTTTTGCCCGCCACTAAACTAGTGCCTAAACTAGTAATGTCTCCCAAAAGGAGAACTACAGGGATTAGAGTCCCAGACCATCCGGTTTGTCAAGCTCTGTTAAACAATCTTAACAACCCTATCATTTCCACCTCAGCACACATTAACGAGGAGGAGGGGTATTCCCCTTCTGAAAATTGGGAAAAGGCTAAGTTGTTTGACTATTTTGACAAGATTGTGGACATTATAATAGACGATGATACAGACCCAGGTTACGAAGTGTCCACCATTATAGACTTTTCTTCGGAAAGTCCCACAATAGTTAGACAGGGAAAAGGATGGGAAGAAGTGAGGAAATGGTTAACGGTTGTGGAGGAGTGAGAGTAAATGGCTAAACAGAGAAAGAAATCTGATTTACCCACCAAAATATGCCCAGTATGTGGCTTATCCTTCACGTGGCGGAAAAAGTGGGCCTCCTGCTGGGAGGAGGTAAAATATTGTTCAGAAAGATGTAGACGACGCCGACATACTATTGCCTCTGAAGATAGGGGGGGTTATTAGGTATCATGGTATATTGTTGGCGGTAGGATGGGGATAGCAAGAGCCTATGACATATTCTCAGAGGGATTTTGAAAAGGCGGCAGAGAATATCATCAATATAGGTAGGATTTTATACCAGCGGGGGTGGACACCGGCAACCAGTAGTAATTTTTCCCAGCGTTTGGATGGGAGGTATTGTGCCATTACAGTGTCTGGTAAAGATAAGGGGAATCTCACCATAGAAGACGTGATGGTGGTAGATTTAGAAGGAATTCCCCAAACTCCCCAAAAACCCTCTGCGGAAACCCTTCTCCATACCAGTCTCTATGCCTGGGATTCTTCCATTGGCGCGGTTTTACATACCCATTCCCTCCATAGCAACTTGATTAGTTGTCTTTGTCAGGGTAATCGTTGGCGATTGCAGGGGTATGAGTTGTTAAAGGCTTTTGCTGGCATTGACACCCATGAGACTGTAGTAGACTTTCCCATTTTTGACAACTCCCAGGATATACCACAATTAGCGAAACAGGTGAGAGAATATCTAGAAAGAGGAATCCCCTGCTGGGGGTATTTGATTAGAAAACACGGAGTCTACACCTGGGGTAGGGATATGGCAGAGGCATTAAGACATTTAGAGGCGATAGAATATTTAATGGAGTGCGAATTGGAACTTATGCGGCTAAAGGGTGTAACTTAAAATGACTGTACTGAGAATATTCCAACAAGACAATCCACAAACCCCCATATTCGACAGTAATAACATTGCATCCCCAAAGGAGAGGATTAACACCATCAAGGAGAAATTACAACAATTGGGTGTGAGATTTGAGCAGTGGGAGACTAAGACAGAAGTAGTTTCTGGGGCATCGGAGGAGGAGATTCTGTCTGCCTATCAACCAGAAGTGGAAAAATTAATGTCTGAGGGAGGGTATCTAAAGGTAGATGTAGTTAGTCTTACCCCAAATCATCCCCAGAAGGAGGAATTGAGGCAAAAATTCCTTTCAGAACACACCCATAGTGAGGACGAAGTACGTTTCTTTGTAGACGGCTTGGGGTTGTTTAGTATTCATATAGACAATCAGGTATTAGAGATATTGTGCGGCAGAGGAGACTTAATAGGCGTGCCAGCCAATACCCGTCACTGGTTTGACATGGGTGCGAATCCCCGTTTTACTGCCATTCGTTTCTTCAACAATCCCTCTGGCTGGATTGCCAACTACACTGGCAGTGACATCGCCAGTCGTTTCTCCCGTCTGGAAGACTATCTAGCAGTGTCTGTGTCTTGATGGGCTAGTTTTATCCCATGCCACCCCTCCCTGGACAACCCGTAAACTGCCAGGGGGGGATAGGTGAGACAAATGCCACTCTAACAGACCTTTGCCAAGTATAACACGGCTCCCAGACCGGAGGCCATCTCCTCGGCGCTAATTTTCCCGTCGCGGTTGGAATCTAGGGCATCAAAGACGGCATCGGCCCCTGCCCATTCCTCCCTGGTAATAAACCCGTCGCCGTCTAAGTCATAGACGTGGAAAATGTCATCCACCGCATGGGCCAGAGTTTCCCCCCTTTCCAAACAGCTTAAACGCCTAGCCAAAAATTGTTCCAGAGTTTCTAACGCCTTAGTGAATCCCCTAATCCCCTCATCCAGTTTCTCTCTGGCCATTCTATCCTGACTGTGCATTTTATCAAAAGTCTCCCTGTCCATGGTAATCTTTTCTATGTCCATGGCGGCTGCCTTTTCCGGTGACAGTTTCCTGGGCAATTCCCCTTCCTTGCTTTGTAACTCTTCCAACAGTTTGGGGGAGATTGTTAATAAATCACACCCTGCCAACTCACAGATTTGTTCTATGTTACGGAAACTTGCCCCCATTACCTCTGTCTTATACCCAAATTTTTTGTAATAGTTATATATTCTCGTAACTGATTGCACTCCAGGATCTTCAGGCCCAGGGAAGTAATCTCTCCCGGTTTCCTTCTTATACCAGTCTAGAATTCTGCCTACGAAGGGGGAGATGAGGGTAACACCTGCTTCTGCACAGGCTACTGCTTGATGGAAGCCAAAAAGGAGGGTGAGATTGCAGTGAATGCCCTCTTTTTCGAGGATTTCGGCGGCCCTAATCCCTTCCCAGGTGGAGGCAATTTTAATTAAAACCCTTTCCCTGCTAACCCCTGCTTTTTCGTAGAGGGAAATCAGATAACGAGCTTTGTTGACTGTGCCTTCTGTATCATAGGATAAACGGGCATCTACTTCTGTGGAGACTCTTCCCGGCACTATTTCTAGTATTTTTTTACCAAATGCCACTGCTAGCCAGTCTACTGCCAGTTTAGCTACTTCTTCAACAGAGGCGGATTCCCCCAATTCCCTTCTAGCCTCTTTTAGGGTTTCATCTACAATTTCCCGATACTGAGGCATCTGTGCTGCTGCTGTTATTAGAGAGGGATTGGTGGTAGCATCTCTAGGTTTAAATGTCTCAATAGCCTGAATTTCTCCAGTATCCGCCACAACTATTGTATATTGTTTCAACTGTTCTAGTAAATTCGCCATAATCAACCCTGTTAATTATCTCTCTATTTCTACTCTATCTCAGTCTAGATAACCCGCTATAATAATGATTACTTTAGTTACTTTTTTTAACAATAACTGCTTCTTTTAATAGTTGCCCTTGCTAGATAAATATACTCATGCCCCGGAGAATTTTGACTCCGTCCCATGTAATCCTTTAGATTTCCTCCAATGAATAATCAATTTTTTGACCAGGAAAACCATGAGTATTTTAGCCTGAATTCCTCCGTAACTCCGGGAAGGGAAAATCAGGGAAACACAGAAGTATCTCCTGAAAAAAGAAGGGAGATTAAAAGGGTATTTTTGTTTTTATTGGCCCTAGGTTTGACTATTGGAATTTTAACCTCCTTTTCTGTGGTGAAATTGCTAAAATACCTCGGACTGACGGAAAAAACAAATCAGTTTGAAAGAATCCATACCCCCCAACAATAGTAAACCCAGTTGCCTAAACTTAGAGAATCCATGATAATTTACTGTTGTTACCTATTTTTCTTACAATACACCTCACTCATGAGTGTTGAACTGCGTAGTTATGTCTACTTGGATAGACTGCAACCTCAACACGCGTCTTACATTGGTACTGTTGCCCTTGGTTTCCTTCCTCTCCCTGGGGATGCCTCTCTCTGGATTGAGATTTCTCCAGGGATTGAAATAAACAGAATTACAGACGTAGCTCTAAAATCAGCGGTGGTAAAACCAGGAGTCCAATTTGTGGAAAGGTTATATGGTCTATTGGAAATCCATTCTAGCAATCAGGGGGAGGTGAAAGCCGCCGGCAGGGCCATTTTAGAAGCATTGGGGGTTAGTGAGAAAGACTGTCTCAAGCCAGAAGTGGTTTCCAGTCAGATTATCCGTAATATTGACCCATATCAGGCTCAAATCATCAATCGTAACCGCAAAGGTCAAATGTTGCTAGCTGGCGAAACTCTCTATGTCTTGGAGGTGAAACCTGCAGCCTATGCCGCACTCGCCGCCAATGAGGCTGAAAAGGCAGCTAGAATCAATATTATCTCTGTCCAGGCGGTGGGGAGTTTTGGCAGACTTTATTTAGGTGGTGCGGAAAGAGAAATTAAGGCTGGTGCAGAAGCCGCACTGGAGGCTATTACTAGCGTTGGAGGGAGAATAGACTTGTCCAACATCTATGAGTAGCAAGCACGGTATTTACGATGAACAATCGCGATTATCTGCTATACTTAATCAATAACGTCCAACAGTGGAATTATTGGCGCTCCAAACATCCGGAGGTTTTCATTGACCTTTCGGGGGTGACTTTGAGTGGCTATGACTTAGAGGGCATTAATCTAAGCGGTTGTAAATTACATGGTGTAACTCTTATTGGCAGTAATCTCCGATTTGCTAATCTTTCTCATGCCGATTTGACTGGGAGTAATCTTATTGGTGTCAATCTTAGACTGGGCAACCTCAGAAATGCTATTTTTTACAAAACTATCCTCCAACGCAGTAACCTCAGTGAGGCTAATCTAGTTAAGACTATCATCTGTGAATCCGACTTTAGTAGGGCCGTATTATACGAAACAGAATTGATAGAGGCCACCATCTACAAGACTGATTTTAGTCATGCCCAACTCATTAATACCCACCTTGGCAAAGCTAGTATCCTTATGAGCAATTTTGAAAATGCTACAATTGACGGAATAGACCTAAGATGGGCAACTATAGTTCATTCTCCCGGCTTTCCCCCCGCGCCTTCCCCATATTGTAAACAAATTTTCCTATCCCTCTGACCTTTTCCCTTCACGCATATTGTTTATATTAACGCCCCTGCCACCCCCCCATACTCCTTGTGTCTACGCCTTCCCCCTTTTCCCTACACCCAACTGGAAATCTCATCCCCACCTAAGTATATTTACAAGCCAACCTGCCATAAGGCTTCTCTAGTAGGGAGAAAGTAGGTCTAAGTTGTGGGACAATGGGACAGTGCGGGTTTATGTGGTAAAAAAGGTCACTAGTTATAGAGTGCCACTGTATGCCTTTGAACATGGCTCTCAATAGTAGAGCCTCATTCTACTACAATTTTGCCTGTTGGTTTAACCCCACAAGGAAAAGCTGAAAAGGGGGGAATTAAAAAAGACTTGCAGAAATCTTCTTCTTCCTCTTCTTCTTCTGACATGTCTGACATGTTGGAATGCCATGGGGTAAGTGGCTAAGTATTTTTCCCGGCTAACTTGTTACAAAATTCTCTTGCAGCAGGAAATGGATTTTTGGCTTTTACTGTTGGCGAGCAGATGGGTTATAATTCGCGAAGGTGCCATATGGCTGGCTAAAAGGGGCAAATTCAGTCATACAATCCAAAAACATACAATACAAAAAGACGTTGACAGTTTGCGGATATTTGCCTCAGTGGCGGTGAATGAGTTTAGGCTAGGATTTATATTTACTAATCAATTCTAGTTTTAGCCCTTTTGAAAAGGCAATTCAAATGGCGTTATTAGGGGTGATGAATAGGAATACCAAGAAGGCAAAAAACACAACACCCCCTGCTACAGAAAAGGCAAGAATTTTTTCTACCCATAGACGGTTGAAATAGGGGCAGTTTTTGTGATTTTTGTAATGGCCAGGTATAATGAGCCAACAAGGCAAAAATCCCCCTTATGGCGGCATTCGTGTGGAAAAAAGACTGCCTAAAGGGAATAGGGGGTAAGA